>JBEVKO010000036.1:0-3016 GCA_040509705.1 Beijerinckiaceae bacterium | reverse complement strand
CGGGTTGACGCCCAAGGAGTTCCTGGCGGCGGTGACGCTCGACCACGCCAAGCGCCTCCTGGCCGACCAGGCGAGCGTCCTTGATGCGACTTACGAGACTGGCCTCTCCGGACCGGGGCGCCTACACGACCTCTTCGTCACCCATGAGGCGATGTCGCCGGGAGACTGGAAGACAGGCGGCGCGGGGCTCGAACTCCGCTACGGGTTCCATGCCTCGCCCTTCGGGGACGCGCTCGCCGTGATCACCGATCGCGGTCTCGCCGGACTGGGCTGGGTCGACCAGAAATCGGGCCCCGGCGCCGCGGCCGCAGAGGGCAAGCCGGGAGGCGGCCGCGAAGGCGCGCTGGCCGATATGCGCAGGCGCTGGCCGAATGCGACCTATGTCCGGGATCAGGATGCGACCGCTCCCTATGTGGCGCACGCGTTCGACCCCGAGGAATGGCGCCGCGACAGGCCGTTGCGGGTCGTGCTGATAGGCTCCGACTTCGAAGTGCGCGTCTGGCAGACGCTGATCGGCATTCCAATGGGGCGGGCGACAACCTATTCCTCGATTGCGGATAAGCTCGGCAAACCCGGCGCCGCGCGCGCGGTCGGGGCCGCCGTGGGCAAGAATCCGATCTCCTTCGTGGTTCCCTGTCATCGCGTGCTCGGAAAATCCGGCGCGCTCACCGGTTACCATTGGGGCGTCACCCGCAAGCAGGCCATTCTCGGCTGGGAGGCGGGGAAGGTCGCCGCCTGACAGGAACCCCGCCCGCGGCGGGGCGTTTCTTTGTCATCCCCCAATGACGGAGTAACCCATGACGACCCCGCGGCCGAAGGGCCATTCCACAGTCGTGCCCTTTCTAGTCAATGAGAATATGGACCAACTTGTCGACTTTCTGGTGAAAAGCTTCAACGCCGAAGAGCTTTACCGCCTCAACGACGACAAGGGAAAGATCTGGCATTCGCAGATCAAAATCGGCGACAGCGTGATGATGGCTGGAGATTCGATGGGTCAGCACCCGGCGTCGCCGATGAATCTCTACGTCTATGTCGACAACGCCGATGAGATGCATCGCAGGGCGATCGACAACGGCGCGACCTCGATCGCCGAACCTTCGATGCAGTTCTATGGCGATCGCGTCGCCGCGGTGAAAGATTTCGCCGGCAACATCTGGTGGCTAGCGACGCATCAGGAGGATCTGTCCTACGAAGACATGACCAAGCGCGCGCGGGAGATGATGCAAAAGCGCGCAGCGTAGCGTGAGCCGGGCTCGCCTAGGCGATTTCGATCCGGCGCGGAAGCTCGGCTCCGCGTCGGCCGCATGTTATCGCCGCAGCGCGCATGGCGAAGTCGAGCATCGCGCCGGTCTCGTCGGCTTCCAGTTCCTCGATGGCTTTGCGCGACAAGCGATCCGCTTCGTCGAGCCAGGTAAGAATTGACGCCGACACGGTATCGCCCGCGCCCACAGTATCAATGATCTTTGCGGAACGGGGCGGCTGCTCGATCCTTCCGAATCGGCCGAAAGCGACAACGCCGCGCTCCGCCCTCGTCAAGACGACGAGCCCGACGCCCCTTCCGAGCAAATCGGCGGCGCATTCATCGATCGGACGCGCCGGCGCGATGAGCTCAAGGTCTTCTTCGCTCAATTTCACAACCGACGCCGCATCGGCGAAAGCCTTGAAGCGCACGCGCCAGACGTCAAGGTCGGGCTCGACGGTCGGGCGGACATTTGGATCATAGAAAACGACGCGCCTTGAGGCTTCGCGTTGAGCGAACGAGAGAAGCGCGTCGCCAGCGGGCTCGACGATTGTCGAATAGGAGCCGAACGTCAGCGCGCGCACATGCTGATCTGGGGCCGGCAGATCCTTCACTTCAATAGCGCGATCGGCCGCGTCCGCGCCGCGAAACGAATAGCGCGCCGAACGATCAGCCGATAGCTCGACGAAGGCCAGCGTCGTCGGCGCATCCTTGCGCGGCGCGAGTGACATATCGACGCCTTCGCGCGTCAGGATCGACGCCAGACGTTCGCCGAACAGATCGCGCGAGAGGCCGCCGAAGTAACCGACCGACCGCCCCAGTCGCGAAAGGCCGACCGCGACGTTGAAAGGCGATCCGCCTGGGGTTGCATCCAGCGCTATGCGTCCGTGCGCATCCTCTTCTGCGAGAAAAACATCGAACAGCGCTTCGCCGCAAACGAGGATCATGCGCGGCCCGAAATCGACGGCCGCGGCGCGTCGAGCAATTGATAGTCGCCGACGATCAGGCGATGCGGTCTTTCATCCTCATCGATGACAGGAAAGCGCCCCACCTTCTCAAGAAAGACATTGTCCGTCTCATCGTCATTGACCGTCGAGACCTCGCCGACGAAGACATCGTCATCCTCTGCCCAGAAGGCGTGGGCGAGCCCCGGAACCAGAGTTACGCTTTCGCCGGGCGAGAGGGAGAGTTTGCCGCGTGCGGGCAGGCGACGCTCTATTCCATCCGTCATTACTTTGACCGGCTTGCTTTCGTCGGGCGCTCCGGCGCTATCGGTGTTGACGAGTTCAAGCACCAGACGTCCGCCGCCGCGATTGATGATGTCCTCCGTCTTGGAGAGATGAAAGTGCGACGGGCAGAGCTGGCCTTTCCGCACGATCAGCGCCTTCTCGGCATAGAGCATGCCATGCCCGCGCTTCAGCGCCGCCGCGTCGCCATTGCGAATCGAGAAGAGCGTCAGCCCGACGCGCGCAAAGTCGCCCTGGCCATAGTCGGTAATATCCCAACCCAGTCGAGCGCGCATGATTTCATCGACGTCGGCGCGCCGCGTCCGCCAGTTTTCTGGAGCCCAGGACGCGAAGGGCGGCAGGGCGAAACGATAGAGTTGAAGTAGCTCTTCGGCGAAGCGGATGGCGTCATTGATTGCGGAGCGCTGCATCGTCGGTCGGTGGTTGCGTGTCGCCGCGCACGGCGCGAGGCTGGAAAGATCGGTACAGGAGGATGGTCGCTCTTGAGGCGGAGGACAAGATGGCCATCACCGTTACGCGCAGCGTCGCG
>JBEVKO010000035.1:0-9118 GCA_040509705.1 Beijerinckiaceae bacterium | reverse complement strand
GCTTTTCCAGCCGCGCGCTGAGCGCCTGAAGAGTTTTTGTAATGGTCTTCGGCTTTAGACCCGGAAGCAGCGTCGAAATGACGCCAATCTTGCGAGAGCGGAACGGCGCGACGCGCAGCAGGTCTCCTGCATGCGCCGCAACGCGCTCGACGACAGGCCCCTCGACCGCGAACGGAATGATCTTGACCGTGCCGATCATTTCGCCGGTCTCGACCACGCGATAGGCCGGCAGCGTCGCGATCGTGATTCGCTCGTCGACGGCGTTGAATCTGTCGACGCCGCCAGCATCGATGATCAGAACCCCGTTCGCCTCGGAGAAAAGATTGGCGCGGCCCGTGAACGGCTCAGCGACCCGGACATTCTCGCCTGCCGCGCGACGAGCGAGATCAAGCGCGACATCATCCTCATGCCGATCGTCGGGCGCGAGCTTCGCCACCGTGACGCGCGAGATTCCGTTCGTCGTCAGCGCGTCGACATGCGCGGCGGTGATGACTTCGCCTTTCTTGATCACCAGCCCGCCCTGCCGCACCGAGTGCGCGGCAAGCGCGCCGATCGCATCGCGCGCCGGAACTTCAATGAAATCCATGCGGTCTACGCCGCCCTGGCGGCGCGCGCCGCCATGCGCTCGGACCGCAGCGCCGACACGATCTCTCCCAGAATGGAGATGGCGATTTCGGCCGGGCTGACGGCGCCGATATTGAGCCCGATTGGCGCCCTGATGCGCGCGATCGCCGCGTCGTCGAATCCCGCGCCGCGCAGGCGCTCGACGCGCTTGCCATGCGTCTTCCGCGAGCCCAGGGCGCCGATGTAGAAGCATTCCGATTTCAGCGCGAGATCGAGCGCGACATCATCGATCTTGGGATCATGCGTCAGGGCCACGAACGCGGAGTAGCGGTCGAGCCCGATCCCTGGCAGCACCGCGTCCGGCCATTCCGGCAGCAGCTTCACGCCGGGAACTCGCTCCGGCGTAGCAAAGGCCGTGCGCGGATCGATGATCGCGACGTCAAATCCGGCGATCGCCGCCATGGGCGCCAACGCTTGCGAAATATGGACGGCGCCGGTCACGATGATCCGGACTGGCGGCGTGCTGACGCTTAGAAACGCCGGCCCCGCAGCGGTTTCTACAGTTCCGCTCTTGCCCGCCCTGAGAGCGTCGGCGAGCGCCGGCGACAACGGGTCGGTGATCCACGGCGCCTGCGTCAATTCGGCTTCGCGAACGAAGCGCTGCGCCCCGGTCGCAACATCGGTGATGATGATCGCGGCGCGGCGCGCGGCGCGTTCCTGATTGAGTTGGGCGAGGAGCGATAGCTTCATCGGATTTCTACGTGCGGTCGAGCGCGAGCTTCGCGCCAAGCCCCATCAGGAGCGATCCGCCGGCGACGCGAAACAGTTTCAGCGCCCCGCCGTCGCGCTTCAGTCGTCCCATCACCGCTGAGGCGGCGAAAACCGTAACGATGTCGGCGGAGGTGAAGGCGAAATTCACAATCACGCCCAGAATGAGAAACTGCAGCCAGATGGGAAGGCTGGCGTTCGGATCGACGAACTGCGGCAGGAAGGCGATGAAGAAGATCGCGACCTTTGGATTGAGAAGCTCGACCAGCACGCTCTCGAAGAATGCGCGCTTCGCAGTCTTCGGCGCAATCGCTGCGCCCGGCGCGGCGCCATCGCGCTGGCGCATCATCGTGAAGCCGAGCCAAACGAGATAGAGAGCGCCAGCGATCTTGAGCGCGGCGTAGAGTTCCGGCACATGCCGGAAAACCGCCGACAGTCCGAACGTCGCGGCGATGACATGCGCATAGCAACCGATGTGGATGCCGAAAGCGGCGAAGAAGCCAGCGCGCCGACCGCGCGCCAGCGTCTGCGCCGCCGTATAGAGCAGCGCCGGGCCGGGGAAATAGGCGAACGCGGCGGTCGCGATCGCGAAGGCTGCGAGCAGCTCCCAGGACGGCATTAGTCGATCTTCTCAACGAAGACCTTGATCCGCCCGCCGCAGGAAAGGCCAGCCTTCCAGGCGGTCTCGTCGGCGACGCCGAACTCAAGCATCCTTGGCTTTCCGGACTCGATCACGTCGAGCGCTTCGGTCACCACGGCGCCTTCGACGCAGCCGCCCGAGACTGAACCGAGAAAGTTCGCGTCGCCGTCGATGATCAGATGGGAGCCGACGGGCCGAGGCGCAGAGCCCCAGGTTTCGGTGACTGTCGCGAGCGCGACCTTTCTCCCGTCTCGGGCCCACCGTTCAGCTTCGGCGAGAATGTTGTCGTCGGTCACGATCATGTCGGGCTCCCCGAACAGGAGGAATGCGCGGGCAGGCGCGGTCGGACGCCGAAATACGCCTCCTCACATGGCCTGTCACGCCGCCGATTTCAACCAGCGGCGCGGCTCGAAGACGGCGTCCGCGGGCGCCGAGAGGGCGCGCACGAGGTCGGTCATGGTGCGCAGATTGTGGATCGGTCGCATCTCGTCGACGTAAGGCAGGATAGCGCGGATTCCCTCTGCCCGGGCCTCGAAGCCATCGAAGCGCAACAGCGGGTTGAGCCACACCACCCGTCGCGCGGAGCGGCTCAGCCGGTCCATCTCGAATTTGAGCGTCTCGACGTTCTGCCGTTCGAGGCCGTCGGAGAAGAACAGCACGACGGCGCCCTGGCTGAGCACCCGCCGCGACCAGTCGCGGTTGAATTCGTGCAGCGACTGGCCGAGCCGCGTTCCACCCTCCCAGTCGAGAGCCCGGTGCGACGCTGCGGCGAGCGCCTCGTCCGGATCCTTCGCCCTGAGTTCGCGCGTGAGGTTGGTCAGGCGCGTTGCGAAGACGAAGCTGTGCACGCGCCGTCGCGCGTCAGTGATTGCGTGCAGGAAGTGCAGGAAGATCCGCGTATATTCGGCCATAGAGCCCGAGATGTCGCAGAGTGCGACGAGCGGCGGATGGCGCAGCGCGCGGTCGCGCAGCGCAAGGTCGACGATCGCGCCGCCGGCGCGCAGCGAACGACGGAAAGTGCGCCGCTGGTCGATGCGCGCGCCATGCGCAGCGGGTGCAAATCGGCGCGTCAGCACGACGTTGTCGGGCAGTCTCAGCTTCGCGATCTCGCGCTGCGCCTCGGCGATTTCCGCGGCGGTCATCTGGGCAAAGTCCTTGGCCTTAAGAATCTCGACGTCGGACATTGTGAGGCGCGCCTCGAACTCGGTCTCGATCTCCTCCGGCGGCTGCTTGGCCCCGAGGCCGGGCGAGAGCGCGTCAGCCACGCGTTTGGCCCCGGCGTCCGGCTTCTTGTCGTCTGGCTTGGCCAGAGCCATCGGCGACAAGGTCGCCATCAGCTTGTCGAGAAACGCGCGGCGACGCCAGAACATGCGGAACGCTTGGTCGAACAGCAGCGAGTGTTCGTGCTTCTTCACGAACACGGCGTGCAGCGTCCAGTAAAGGTCCTCACGGGTTCCTATGCCGGCCGTTTTCACTGCATTCAGCGCATCGATCACCGCGCCGGGGCCGACTGGGAGGCCGGCCTGTCGCAGAGCGCGGCCGAAGTAGGCGATGTTTTCTGCGAGCTTCCCGCTCACGCGCGCGTCTCGGTGGTGAAGACCTTCTGCACCACCTGCCATCGCCCGTCGATTTTCAGAAAGCTCAGCAGGTCGGTGAAGTAGCGCGGCGGCATCTGGCACT
This sequence comes from Beijerinckiaceae bacterium, assembly GCA_040509705.1. Lineage (GTDB taxonomy): Bacteria > Pseudomonadota > Alphaproteobacteria > Rhizobiales > Beijerinckiaceae > Terrirubrum. The sequence goes on along the minus strand of JBEVKO010000035.1, from coordinate 5,466 downwards.
TGACCTTGACGAGCGCCATGTCGGGGCCAGTGAAGTCAATCGACACAATTTCGTCGTGACGCTCAAGGCCGCTCTTCTGCGGCGAGGGACGCGAGCGGACCATCGCGCACCATTGGTCGCGCGGCGTGATCTTGATCGCTCCGTCGATCGTATTGGTGAGCGCGCTGGTCGGATGGAACACCTGCTCGAGCTTGGCGGCGTCGCCTTCATAAAGCCCGTCGAAGTAGGTCTTCGTCGCCGCTTCGATCGCCTTGATGTCGTCGCTCATGAGCCAGCCTCCTTAGCCGCCGAGATTCCAGAGTTGCGGCGCGGCCGCGACCGGCTCGCTGGGCTGCGCTGCGCTATGCATCGATGCGGTAAAGCGAACGCCGCCCTCCTCGAGGATGACGCGCGAAATCTGGAACGCCGCGCCCCACGTGGGCTCGCTGAAATCGGGTTCTGGCGTGACCAGATGCACTACGCCGCTCTGCACGATGGCGCGCGCGCAGTCGATGCAGGGATAAAGCGTCGACGCCATTGTCGCGCCCTTGGTCGCAACACCGCGCCGCGCCGCTTCGCACAGCGCGTTTCGCTCCGCATGCTCCATCCAGATGAAGCGTCCGTCCCCTTCGTGGCGCTCGGGAATGTCGCGTACGCCGTCCGGAAATGTGTTGCACGCAAAGATGCGCGAGCGACCGTCCGCCGAAATGAGCGCGCAACCCACCTTGCGCACCTTGTTCGGACTCATCGATGCAATCGCCGCCGCCTGGTCCATCAATTCGTCAATCGACATGTCTTTCAATCTCACTCGAGCAGAGAACTCACGCCTGTTGCGACGCCTGTCACAATAGCTTCGCCGGCGCCGCTCGCGACGTCTCCGGCGACTTTCGCCGCTGCGCCCGCCACCTCGCCGACCATGCTCGCGGCGCTCGACGCAAGATTGACGGCTTCGCTCGCCACAGTCGACAACACCTCGGACGAAAGAATGCCGCCGACGCCGCTCGCGACTGAACCCGCCGCCTCGCCAACGGTTTCCACTGCGCTGCCGACATAGCTCATCGTTTCGTTGGCCACGCCCAGCGCGCCGCCCGCAGCGCTTGCGGCGTCGCCCACCATCGAGACGGTTTCGCTCGCCGCGGAGCCAACACCGGAGGCCATGCCCGCAATCCCGCCGGCGATCGCCGACAGCCCGCGGCCGACCAGCGCCGCTGCGCCGCTCACAATCCCTTCGCCGACGACGTCCACAACGCCTTCGGCGAGGGCGGAGGCTCCGGATTGCGATGTGCTCTTCGGCTGCTCTTCCAGCGGTTTCGGCGCCTGCGGCGTGAGCGCCGCGTCGGTCTTCGGCTCGTTGCTCATCTCCCCCTCCTGTCACTCAGCCCAGCATGCTCATTACCGGCGACGCTGATCAAGCCATCGGCGTTATGGCTCACGACGTCCGGCGCGATTCAGCCCTGATCTCGTCGAGGATCGCCTGCACCTTGGAGCCTTGAATTTTCGCGATGTCGTCCTGATACTTCAGAAGGACGCCAAGCGTATCGCCGATGAGCTGCGGGTCGAGCGCAACCGCATCGAGCTCGACCAGCGCGCTCGCCCAATCCAGCGTTTCGGCGACTCCCGGCGGCTTGAACAGTTCTTCCTTGCGGATCGCCTGCACGAAGCTGACGATCTGGCGCGTAAGCTTGGCGCTGACGCCGTGCGCCTTCGCCCTGACGATTTCCATCTCGCGCGCGGCCGACGGATAGCCCACCCAGTGATAAAGGCAGCGGCGCTTCAGCGCATCGTGAATTTCACGCGTGCGGTTCGACGTGACGATGACGATTGGCGGCTTGTCGGCCCTGATCGTCCCGAGTTCGGGGATCGTCGCCTGGAAGTCTGAAAGGATTTCGAGCAGGAACGCCTCGAACGCTTCATCGGTTCGGTCGAGTTCGTCGATCAACAGCACAGGCGATCCCGCCGCGTCCGGCTCCAGCGCCTGCAGGAGCGGCCGCTTCACAAGGTACCGCTCCGAGAAAACGTCGCTCTCGATGGCTCCGCGATCGGTCGCGCCTGCGGCTTCCGCGAGCCTGATGGCCATCATCTGCCCGGCGTAGTTCCATTCATAGAGCGCGGACGCCGTATCGAGCCCTTCATAGCATTGCAGGCGGATCAGCTTGCGGCCGAGCGTCGCTGCGAGAACCTTCGCGATCTCCGTTTTGCCGACGCCGGCTTCGCCTTCCAGAAACAGCGGCCGCTCCATCCTGAGAGCAAGAAACAGCACCGTCGCCAGAGCGCGATCGCCGATATAGCCGCCATTCTCAAGGAGCTTGAGCGTCGCGTCGATCGAGTTCGGAATGGCGGGGGATGTCAGCATGATTGACATGTAGCGCGCCCTCCGGCGGGAGGAAAGCCGCGCCCGGGCGATCCCGTCACCGTTCTGACATGTTGGACGCCGAGCCTCGACGCGTCTGAAGGAGGAGGTGCTGCAATGGCCATCAAGGATCTTGCGGACGAGTTCGTCGCGCTCCTGAAGAGCAACAAGTCGGAAGAAGCCGCGGCGCGCTACAACGCCGACGACATTGTGAGCTATGAGGCTGCGGACGGACCCATGGCCGTCTGTCGGGGAAAGGACGAGGTGAAGAAGAAGGGCGACTGGTGGTACGAAAATCACGAGTTCCACGGCGGGGACGTGGCGGGCCCCTACGTCAACGGCGACCAGTTCGCCGTGCGCTTTTCCTTCGACGTCACCAACAGGCAGAGCGGCGAGCGGATAAAGATGGATGAGGTGGGGATTTACACGGTCAGGGATGGGAAGATTGTCGAGGAGCGGTTCTTCTATTGAGCGCCCGCTCGATCCGTCTGTTGAGCGCGCTCCTCGCGCGTTCTTGGGCGCGCTCCTTGCCCGTCATCCCGGATGCTCAGCGCGGAGCGGTGCGCTGCTGATCCGGGACCCATTCCAGCGCTTCGCGATGGGGTTCCGCGTTCGCGCTGTCGCGCGCCCCGGGACGACAAATGTCGTGGGCCTTCTCAAAACTTCCCCTCATTCGTCGCCTCCGGCGACGCAGCGCGATTCGTTCATGAGCAACGCTCACACGCACCGATGCTTACCTTTTCCCCGCCTGCGGGGAGAGGGTGGCCGCGAAGCGGCCGGATGAAGAGGCTTCGCACTGACTGGCTACGGAATTTTGTGAAGAAAGCGCAACAGGAGCCCTCACAATCTCTTGCCGAGCGCTTTGGCCGTGGCGCGCTTGGCCATCACGCCGATGAGATGGGCGCGATATTCCGCGTCGGCGTGAATGTCGGTGTTAAGGCCGGTGGCGCTCGCCTTCAGCCCGTCGAGCGAGGATGGATTGAATTTCGCCAGCGCCGCCTCCGCCTCCTTCCAGCGGAACACGCCGTTCGAGCCGGCGCCGGTCACCGCGACCCGCACTTCCGATCCCTTCTTCGCCACGCATACGCCGACCAGCGCGTAGCGCGACGCCGGATTGCGGAATTTCGCATAGCCCATACGCGCGGGAACCGGGAACGACACCTTTGTGATGATCTCGCCTTCCTCCAGCGCGGTCTCGAACAGGCCGGTGAAGAAATCATCCGCCGCGATCTTGCGCTTGTTGGTGATGATGCTCGCATCGAGCGCGAGGCAGGCGGCGGGATAGTCGGCGGCCGGGTCATTGTTGGCGATCGAGCCGCCGATCGTGCCGCAGTTGCGCACATGCGGGTCCCCGATCACACCGGCGAGCGCCGCGAGCGCCGGAATCGCCTGCTGCACCACCGGCGACGTCGCGACGTCCGCATGGCGCGTCATGGCGCCGATAACGACGGAGCGGCCCTTCTGCTCGATGCCTCTCAGTTCTTCCGCGCCGGAAAGATCGATGATGTTTGCGGGCGAAGCGAGCCGCTGCTTCATCGTCGGCAGAAGCGTCATGCCGCCGGCGAGGAGTTTCGCGTCCTCCTTTTTCGCAAGGAGCGAAGACGCCTGCCGGACGGAAGCGGCTTTGGTGTAGGCGAATGCGTACATTGTCGTTTCCTCGTCAAGGCGCGGACGACGCCGCGCGAAGCTTCTATCAACCGCGGCGCGAGCGCCGCGCCATTCATTCGGCGGCGAGCTTGCGCGGCGCTTTCTGGCAGGCGCGCCAGACCGTCTGCGCCGTCGCTGGCATCGCCAGATCCTCATGCCCGATCGCGTCGGTGATCGCATTGATCACGGCGGGCGGGGCCGCGATGGCGCCCGCTTCGCCGCATCCCTTGATGCCGAGCGGATTCGATGGCGCCGGGGTCGTGATCATTCCGACCTCGAACGAGGGCAGATCGTCGGCGCGCGGCATGCAGTAGTCCATGTAGCTCGCCGTCAAGAGCTGCCCGTTGCCGTCATAGACCGCGTTCTCGATGAGAGCCTGCCCGACGCCCTGCGCGATGCCGCCATGCACTTGACCCTCGACGATCATCGGATTGACGACGTTGCCGAAGTCGTCGATCGCCGTCCATTTCGCGATCTGCGTGACGCCGGTCGCCGGATCGACTTCAACTTCACAGATGTGGACGCCGGCGGGGAAAGTGAAATTCGTCGGATCGTAGAAGGCGCCTTCCTTCAGTCCAGGCTCCAGCTCCTGGCCGTTGAACTTGTGGGCGATATAGGCTTGCAGCGCGATGTCGCCGAAGCCCGCCTTCTTGTCGGTGCCCTTCACTTGGAACTGGCCATCCTTGAACTCGATGTCATGCTCCGACGCTTCAAGCACATGCGAAGCCACCTTCTTGCCCTTGGCGATTACCTTGTCGATCGCTTTCACGATGGCCGAAATGCCGACTGCGCCGGAGCGCGATCCGTAGGTGCCCATGCCCATCTGCACCTTGTCGGTGTCGCCATGGATGATCGCAACATTGTCGATGGGAATCCCCAGCCTGTCCGAGACGACCTGCGCGAACGTCGTCTCATGGCCCTGGCCGTGCTGGTGCGAGCCGGTCAAAACTTCGACGGTTCCGATCGGATTGACGCGAACCTCGGCGGATTCCCACAGCCCGACGCCGGCGCCGAGCGATCCGACCGCCGCAGAGGGCGCGATGCCGCACGCCTCTATATAGGCCGAATAGCCGAGCCCGCGCAGCTTTCCGAGGCGCTCTGAATCGCGCCGCCGCTTCGGGAAGTTCTTCACATCGTGCTGGTCCATCGCCTTCTTTAGCGCCAGCGGATAATTGCCCGTGTCGTAGGCCATGATCACCGGCGTCTGGTGCGGGAACTTGCGGACGAAGTTGATGTTGCGGAACTTCGCCGGGTCCATGCCGATCTGCCGCGCCGTCACCTCGACCAGCCGCTCGACGACATAGGTCGCCTCAGGTCGGCCGGCGCCGCGATAGGCGTCAACCGGCGCGGTGTTGGTGTAGATCGCGTCGACCTCGCAATAGATGTTTCCGATGTCGTACTGGCCCGACAGCAGCGGCGCATAGAGATAGGTCGGCACCGAGCTCGCGAACGTCGAGAGATAGGCGCCGAGATTGGCCTGCGTCGCGACG
>JBEVKO010000034.1:0-11277 GCA_040509705.1 Beijerinckiaceae bacterium | reverse complement strand
AAGTAAGACGGCGGGCGGCCGTTTTGCTCTGTTTAGGGGGACGCGAGTGGGTCGTCCACAGGGAGCAGGTGGATGCGTTCGCACCAGCCGATCGACAGGCGTGAATCGATCGACTTAGGCGAATCTTTACTGGCCAGAGCTAAGTCGTGATCTGCCCGAACGAAAGTCCTATGACCGATCTGTCAGTTCCAATAGTCAATTCGGACGGCCATTCGCGAGGCGTCTGGGGATGGCTCCAGCAGCTTGCTGTCGATCGGGCGGCGCACGCGATTTGGTCAGTCATAGTGGTGCTCGTCTTGAGCGTCGCGGCGACCTTTCCAGCAGTCGGCCTGTCACTGGAATTCAGGGATGTCGCCCTCAATATCTGTCTCGCGGCCGACGCCATCTCCGCTTCGTTTGTATTTTCCGCCCTACGGCCTGATGTGCGCCTTGCACGCTTGTTCCGCGCGCTCGCCGAGCTCATTCTGATCACCTATTTCGGCGGTGCGTTGTCTTACGCCGCCTCAACAACCACAGCGCCCCTCTGGGACTCGACGTTTGAAAAATGGGACAGTCTCCTTGGTTTCCATTGGCCAGCGTTGTTGGCTTATTACGATGCAAATCCGACATTGAACCAGTGGTTCACTCTGGCCTATAATTCTATGCTGCCGCAGATTGCATGCGTCGTCGTCGCCTTGGCGACAGTGCGTGATAACCGACGCATTGACGCCTTTATTCTCAGCTTTGGGCTCGCCGCAATTTTCGTGATGGCGATTGCAGCCGTGACGCCCGCCGTTTGCGCCAGTGTATACTACGCCGAAGCAATGGCGGGGCTGAACAATATACGCCCCACAACAGTTCACCTGCCGGTTCTGGTTGCACTCCGTTCCGGCGAATTGACCTCCGTCGTGATGGGTCAGGCGAAAGGACTCATCACGTTCCCAAGCTTCCACGCTGTGTCAGCGATGCTGTTCATGATTTCGTGGTGGCGCATTCCCTACGTCCGCTGGCCCGCGATCGTTGTTAACCTCGCGATGCTCGCGGGAACTCCAATCGAAGGCGGCCACTACCTCGTCGATATTCTGGCTGGAATTGCAACCGCCTTGATCACCTACGCAGCGGCGCGCCGGATTGTCGACAGGGACGTGATTGGGAGCGGTCCTGCAATCGTCTCGACCGGCTAGCGCCTCGACGCCCTATCCCGCGATCTTGTCGATCTTGGCGACCTCGTCCGCCGTCAGCGCCCAGCCCGCCGCCTTGACGTTCGCGTCGATCTGATCGGCTTTCGTCGCGCCGGCGATCACGCTCGACACGTAAGGCCGCGACAGAAGCCAGGAGAAGGCGAGCTCGACCATGCTGCGACCGCGCTTTTCCGCGAAGCCGCCGAGCTTCTCGACCTTGGGCCAGTTCGCATCCGTTATGTAACGGTCGGCGAGACGCTGCGTGTTCGCAAGGCGCGTTCCCGCCGGCAGCGGCTTATTGCGCGCGTATTTTCCGGTGAGCAGTCCGGACGCCAGCGGAAAGTAGGGCAGCAGCCCCATCTCATACTGCACAAGCGCCGGCGCGAGTTCCTTCTCGACGCCGCGCACAAGCAGCGAATACTCATCCTGCGCGGAAATGAAACGATTGAGTCCGTGCGTCTTCGAAGTCCATTGCGCTTCGACGATGCGCCAGGCGGCGTGGTTGGAGCAGCCGATATAACGCACCTTGCCCTGGCGGATGAGGTCATCGAGGGCTCGCAGCGTTTCTTCGATCGGCGTTTGCGGATCCGTGTCATGGATCTGATAGAGGTCGATCCAGTCGGTCTTCAGACGCGTCAGGCTGTCTTCAACGGCGCGTATGACATAGCGCCGGGAGCCTCCCCTCATCACGCCAATGTCGTCCATCGGCATCCCGAATTTCGTTGCAAGCACGATGTCCTTGCGGCGGTCGCCGAGATAGTCGCCAAGGATCTTCTCGGACCAGCCGCGCTCGCCATATGTGTCCGCCGTATCGAAGAGCGTTATGCCCTGCTCGATCGCCCGGTCGATGACGAGCCGCGATTCTTCGTGATCGATGCGGCCGCCGAAATTGTTACAGCCGAGGCCGACGACTGAAACGCGAAGGCCGGAGCGGCCGAGGTTGCGGAATTGCATGGGCGTGGATCCGGAGGACGCCAGGGCAACCTAGCGATCCTCAACGGCCCTGTCCTGTGCGCTCTGCGTATGACCGGTCCCCGCTTTCGCGGCCGGACTACTCAGGCTTAAAGTTAAGCGCGACCCCGTTGATGCAGTAGCGCAAGCCGGTCGGCGGCGGGCCGTCCGGGAACACATGTCCGAGATGGCCGCCGCATTGGCTGCAATGCACCTCGGTTCGCACCATCCCGTAGGAGCGGTCGGAGCTGCTCTCAACGGCCCCCTGGACCGGCGTATCGAAACTCGGCCAGCCGGTCCCGCTCTCGAACTTGGTCCCCGAGCGGAACACGGCCTGGCCGCATCCGGCGCATTCGAACACGCCCTGCCGCTTCTCCCGCAGCAGCGAGCAGGATCCGGGCCGCTCGGTGCCATGGCCGCGGAGCACGTCATATTGCTCGGAGGTGAGGATCGTCCGCCATTCGGCGTCGGTATGCGTGACCGGATAGGCTTTGCCGGCGGTCGAGGCGGCGTGCGACATGGGCTGGCTCCCGATGAGGCGCTTGAGGAAGGCGAGGGGCATGGAGACCTATATAGTGCGGCGCGGCCCGAACGTCGCCTCACGCCCCTTCACGAATTCCTGCGCGAATTCCGTGGATAGCCGCGGGGACTCCGCGACCGGACGGCGAAGCTCGCAGGCGAATCGGCTTGATTGATCGGCCGAGGAGCAACTGAATGATTGCACAGCTTACCGTCATCGCCGGCCCCATGTTCGCGGGAAAGACATCGTCCCTGATCCGGCGGATCGTGGCGACGCTGGAGGAGGAATCGCGCCCGGCCGTGATCCTGACGCCGGCGATCGATTCCCGCTATGGGCGCGGCGCGATCGTGACCCACGACGGCGTCGCGCGCCCGGCGACGCCCATCGCCTGCGAGGAGGATGTTTTCGCCGCCGTCGCCGAGGCCGCGGCGCGTACTGACGGGCCCGTGCATGTCTTCGTCGACGAAACTAATTTTCTCGATCCTCCGCACTTCAACGGCGAGTTCCACATGGTCGTGCACACGCTTCTGCTCGCGGGCCATGATGTCACCTGTTGCGGCCTCGACACGGACTGGCGCGGCCATCCCTTCGAGACGACGGCGCGGCTCCTGGCCATGGCCGATACAGTCGAAAAGCTGACGGCGCGCTGCGCCATGACAGGCTTGCCGGCGCAGAAGACCTACAAGAAGCTTGTCGATGGCGACCGCATCGCTCTCGGCTCGGCGGACCTCTACGAAGCACGCGCCAACAGCGCGTGGGAGGGAGCGGAGCGGAATGAAAGCGGAGCTGCGAATTTCGCAGGCGCAAGCTCTCGCAAATCGGCTTAGCCTGCATAGCCGAAACGAAAAAGCTGGCGTGAGCGAGATGATTCGCGAGCGGTGCGCTGTTGCTGAAGAAGCGTGGAGCGTAGCGCGGCGGGGACGCCCTCATCCGGCCGCGACGCGGCCACCTTCTCCCCGGAGCGGAGAAGGCGTTCGGCGCCATTGAAGCTTATCGAGGACATGTCCCGATCGCGCCGCGCTCGCCTTCTCCCCGTTTGCGGGAGAAGGTGGCGGCGAAGCCGCCGGATGAGGGCCGTGCAATAGCGCTCTAAGGCCCCTTGCCGTAGTCCTCGTCTGTCACATGCTCCATCCAGGTCACGTGCGATCCGTCGAGGGCCTCGTGGATGGCGAGATGCACCATCATCGTGTCCGGCGCCGCGCCATGCCAATGCTTTTCGCCCGGCGGGATCCAGACGACGTCGCCGGCGCGGATTTCGACGACTTTCTCGCCGAGCGTCTGAAAGCGTCCTACGCCGGCGAGCACGCATAGCGTCTGTCCGAGCGGATGCGTGTGCCAGGCGGTGCGGGCGCCGGGCGCGAACGTGACCCGCGCGGCCCGCACGCGGGCCGGTTCCGGCGCTTCGATGACGGGATCCTGCCAGACCATGCCGGTGAAGTATTCGGCCGGCGTGCGGCGGGTGGAGATCGTTCCGGCCCTCATCAGCTTCATGGCTTGTCTCGTCGAAAGCGGCGACCGAGCGCCTGATTGATGGATTGGCGGCAATCTGGCTCCCGCGCGCTCGTGGCGCAAGCGAAGTTCCTGATCGCCCCATGCGCCTTGACACCTTGCTTCGGGCGGGCGCTGGATGCGGTAAGCGGCCGGCCATTCAAGCGAGTAGCCCTTTGTTCAACGATTGCGTCCGGCGCGGCGGCTCCGCGCATTGGTCGTTTGCACGGCTCCTTCGGGCGCTTCTTTTCTCCGCGATCGTCGCGGGCTGCGCCAGCCGCGCCGAGAATGTGCTGACGCCCCTGTCTCCCGAGGCTCTCGCATCGGCGCGCGGCGCCAGCCGCGTCGAGATGCTGGTCGCAACCACGCGCCTCGCCGCGCCTCAGACGCCTGGCGAGATGTATTCGGGCGAACGTGCGCCGGTTTTGACCTACGCCGACATTGCGATCTCCATCCCGCCGGACGCCTCGCGCACCATCGGCGAGGTGCAATGGCCCCAGCGCCTTCCCGCCGACCCCGCGCGGGATTTCGTGACCGTCAAGGCCAACGTCGTCGATCGGGGGAAGATGATGACGAGGTTGCGCGAGGAGGCGCGGCAGAACGGCGGTCGCGTGCTGCTTTTCGTGCACGGCTTCAACAACAAGTTCGAGGACGCCGTGATGCGCTTCGCGCAGATCGCGCACGATTCGGGCGCGCGCGCTGCGTCGATGCTGTTCACCTGGCCGTCGCGCGGCAAGCTGCTGGCCTACGGCTATGATCACGAGAGCGCGAACTACAGCCGCGACTCGCTCGAGTCCGTGCTGGACATGCTTTCGGCGGAGCCTGCGGTGCGCGAAGTCAGCGTGCTCGCCCATTCGATGGGCAACTGGGTGACGCTCGAAGCGCTGCGCCAGTCGGCGATCCGTCGCGGCCGGGTTCCATCCAAGGTGCAGAACGTGATGCTGGCCTCGCCGGACGTGGATGTCGACGTCTTTCGCACCCAGATCGCCTCTCTCGGCGCCAGCCGCCCAAATCTCACGCTTTTCGTCTCGCAGGACGACACCGCTCTCCGCGTCTCGCGGCGGGTCTGGGGCAGCGTTCCGCGGATCGGCGCCGTCAATCCGGAAATGGAGCCTTATCGCTCTGAGTTCTTGGCGAACCGCATCACGGTGCTCGATCTCACCAAGGTCAGCACGGAGGGCAGCCTCAATCACGACAAGTTCGCCACCAGCCCCGAGATCGTCCGTCTCATCGGCGGCCGGCTCGTCGCGGGCCAGCAGATCAACGACGGCAAGGTCACGCTGGGCGAGGGCGTGCATCTCCTGGCTGCGGATACGGCGTCGACGATCGGCGGCGTGGTCGGCGGAATCGTCTCGGCGCCGGTCAAGTTGCTCGAGGGCAAGAAGCCCATCGATCTGGAATGACATTCCGACAAGGAATGCCGGCGGCCAATCCTTTGAATGGATTTTGGCTTCAGATCACGATCACCTCAGATCGAATCGATCTGAGATGATGAACGTGATCGATTTCAAAAGTTTAGACCATGATCGGACGGAAAACCGGATTCCACTTTTCCTGATCATCGTCTAGATGCGCTTGCTTGCGGGCCGCCCGCCGGACTAGAGAGCCCGGCACTCCCGCATAGGTCTTTCCGGAGCCCCTGACCCATGGCCTTTCTTGCCGACGCGCTGAAGCGCGTGAAGCCGTCCGCTACGATCACGCTGACGCAGAAGGCCCGGGATCTCAAAGCCACGGGCCGGGATGTGATTTCGCTGTCCGTCGGCGAGCCCGATTTCGATACCCCCCAGAACATCAAGGACGCGGCCATCGCCGCCATTCAGCGCGGCGAAACCAAGTACACGGCGGTCTCCGGCATCCAGCCGCTGCGCGAGGCGGTGGCGCGCAAGTTCAAGCGCGAGAACGGCCTCGACTACAAGTGGCAGCAGACCATCGTCTCGACGGGCGGGAAGCATGTCATCTACAATGCGCTCCTCGCGACTCTCAATCCGGGCGACGAGGTCATATGCGTCGCGCCCTATTGGGTCAGCTACCCGGAAATGGTCGCCCTGTGCGGCGGCGTGGCGACGTTCGCGATCGCTCACCAGAAGCATGACTTCAAGCTCCAGCCCGAAGATCTCGAGCGCGCGATTACGCCGAAGACCAAGTGGGTGATCCTCAACTCACCGTCCAATCCTTCTGGCGCGGCCTACACCCGCGTTGAGATGAAGCGGCTCACGGATGTGCTGATGAAGCACCCGCATGTCTGGATCCTCACCGACGACATGTACGAGCACCTTGTCTATGGCGACTTCCAGTTCGTCACGCCGGCGGAGGTCGAGCCCAACCTCTATGAGCGCACGCTGACGATGAACGGCGTGTCGAAAGCATACGCCATGACCGGCTGGCGCATCGGCTACGCCGCCGGTCCCGAGCATCTCATCAAGGCCATGGACATGGTGCAGGGTCAGCAGACTTCAGGCACGTCGGCAATCTCGCAATGGGCGGCGGTCGAAGCGCTCGACGGCACGCAGGAGCACCTGCCGAAGTTCAGGCAGGCGTTCGAGCGCAGGCGCGATCTGGTCGTTTCCATGTTGAACCAGACGCGGGGCCTGAAATGCCCCAAGCCGGAAGGCGCCTTCTACGTCTATCCGAGCGTCGCGGAACTCATGGGCAAATCGACGCCGTCGGGCAAGAAGCTCGAGACCGACGAGGATTTCGTGCTGGAGCTCCTGGCGAGCGAAGGCGTCGCCAGCGTGCACGGCTCGTCTTTCGGTCTTGGGCCGAACATGCGCATTTCCTATGCGACGTCGGACGCGAACCTTGAGGAAGCCTGTCGGCGCATCCAGAAGTTCTGCGCCGAACTGAGATAGCTGCCTCGCCTGGCGCGTTCGACGATCGCCGGAGCGCAACTCCGGCGACTTTTTCAACTCTGTCATTGTCTCGCGCTGCGAATTCTGTTCGACGCGACGACGACCTCAGACCTCCTTCACGTCGAAGAACATCAGCTCAACGCCGCCGTCGGCGAAATTCGCAAGATCGGCAGCCGTCGCCTTGCCTTCAGGCGTTGCAAAGGCGGCGGCGATGTCGGCCGCGCTGTCGAAGGTGAGCGTCGCAATCAGGTGAAACGGCGCCGGGCCGCCCGGCGTCGACACCCCGCCGGAACTTACGTCATAGGCGCGCAGTTTTGGAATCTTCTTTGCCAGAGGCGCGTGCGTCGAAAAATAATAGGCGTCGAAGGCCTCTTTGTCCTTCGGGTGCCGGTACATCGCCAGAAGCTTCGCCATAGCCTCTCCTCCCTCTTGATCGGACCTTCGACCGCGCCCGTCGCCCCTCCTCATACATGCCTCTCAGAAAGTCGTCTGTCATCGGTACCGAACGCCCCGCTGGAACAAGCTTCGGGGAAAACGCGTTCCCTTGGTGAACCATTCAAGGAGAAGAAGCATGCTTAGGACAGTTTTCGCGGCTGCGGCCCTCACCGGCGTCGCTATGGCCGCGCCTTCGGCGCAGGCTGCTTCGCGCATCGGTACGCTCGATTGCGCCGTGGGCGGCAGCGTCGGCATGGTCGTGGGCTCAAGCAAACGAGCGAACTGCAACTTTATCGACCAGCGCGGCCGCCGGATCGAAGCGTATGCTGGCGATATCGCCAAGCTCGGCCTCGACGTCGGAGTAACTGCCGGAGCACGCATGGTGTGGGCGGTCGTGGCCGAGACCAGCAGGCTTGGCCGCGGGGCGCTGGCCGGCAATTATACCGGTGCAGCGGCTGACGCGTCAGTCGGCGTCGGCGGCGGCGTCAAGGTGCTGGTCGGCGGCTCGCGATACACCATCACGCTGCAGCCGATTTCGGTTCAGGCGCAATCCGGAGTGAATATTGCGGTGGGCGTCGAGTCCATGACGCTTACCCCGGCTGCACGTCGTTGAAAAAATGCGCCATTTGCGAGCGAGACGTCGTTGAGATCCGACAGGCCGCGTGAGGACCAACCCGCTTACGCCTGATCGCCGGAAAACGACCTCGCCCCCAGGACGCCCCATGACACCCGTCGTGGGGCGCCTTTTTGTGCGCTGCACTGCCTGTCAGGCCCCTAAAGTCCCGCGCGCAGCAGCGTCCTAGCGCCGCCATGCAAATGCTTTGTGCAAAATACGCAACGGGCGCGTCGATCGATTTTTCGTCAACGATCCTGACCTTGATTTCGCTTTACACGCGCCGACGATGGCGCAACCTTTCGGTTGTTCATCGGCGCAAGCCCCGGCCTTAAGTCCGGCGGCGTCGAGGCCGCTGCGCCGTCAGGACAGGCCGGGCCGTTTCATCGCGGCCCGGAGATACAGCCCGCAATGACGGGCGAGCGTGGCGGAGGACATTATGGCAGGCGCAAATGGCAGACAATCTGCGGGTCCGCGGTGCATTGCGATCGTGGGCCCGTTCCAGAGCGGCAAGACGACGCTGCTCGAATCCATGCTGGCGCGCATGGGCGCCATCCAGCGGCAGGGACGCGTGCCGGATGGATCGAGCGTTGGCGATGCATCTGCTGAAGCGCGCGCACACTCTATGAGCGTTGAGCCTAACATCGCCACAGCCGATTTCATGGGCGAGCGTTTCACATTCCTCGACTGCGCCGGCTCAATCGAATTCCTGCACGAGATGCGTCATGTGGTTCCCGTCTGCGACGCGGCGGTCGTTGTGTGCGAGGCCGACGAGAAGAAGATTCCTCAGCTCGCCCTGATCCTGCGCGAGCTTGAAGAGGCCGGCATTCCCCGCTTCCTCTTCCTCAACAAGATCGACACGGCGACACGCCGCGTGCGCGAAACCTTGCAGATGCTGCAGCCCGCCTCCCGGACGCCGCTGCTCCTGCGCCAGATTCCCATCTGGAAGAACGGCATCGCCATCGGCTTCATCGATCTCGCGCTCGAGCGCGCCTTCATCTACCGCGAGCATGCGCCGAGCGAAGTCAAGGAAATTCCCTCCGACGAGTCGGTCCGCGAGAAGGAGGCGCGGTCTTCGATGCTGGCGAAGCTCGCGGACTACGACGATGCATTGATGGAGGATCTGCTGTCCGACATCGAGCCGCCGCGGGACCGTGTCTTTGATGATCTTTCGCGCGAGCTGCGCGAAGGACACGTGGCGCCGTTGCTGTTCGGCGCCGCGGATCGCGGCAATGGCGTGACCCGCCTCCTCAAAGCGCTGCGCCACGAGGCGCCGGACATCCGCGCGACCCGCGGGCGCCTCGGTGTCGATGAAAAGGGCGAACCGCTGGCGCAGGTGGTGCGCACCATTCATACCGCGCATGGGGGCAAGCTCTCGATCGCACGAGTCCTGCGCGGCGTTGTGAAAGACAACGACACGGTGGTCGGATCGCGCGGACAGGAAGCGCGCATCGCGGGCATCTCGCGCCTTACCGGAGCGAGCGTCGCCAAGGTCGCGTCCGCGGAGGCAGGCGATACTGTCGCACTTGGACGTCTGGATCCGATAGCGACCGGCGACGCGGTCGCCGTGTCGAGCGAGCGGCCTTCCGCGGTGCTTTCCGCCGCGCCGCCCGAGCCGGTGCATACCGTCTCGATCGCGGCGCGAGAGCGCAAGGACGAGGTGCGCCTCTCGGCGGCGCTCAACAAGCTCATAGAAGAGGACACTTCGCTCGCGCTGCAGCATGTACCCGAACTCGGCGAATTGCGCTTGCATGGTCAGGGCGAGATGCACCTGCGCGTCGCGGTGGAGCGATTGCAGGGTCGTTTCGGCGTCGGCGTCACGACCGGTAAGTCCAGCGTCGGCTATCGCGAAACGATCCGCTCGCGCGTGAGCGAGCGCGGCCGACATCGCAAGCAGTCCGGCGGGCATGGGCAGTTCGGCGATATCGTCATCACCGTCGAGCCGCTGCCGCGCGGCTCCGGCATCGAGTTCACCGACACGATCACCGGCGGCGTGGTGCCGAAGCAGTATATTCCTTCGGTGGAAGAGGGCGTGCGCGCCTATTGCAACCGCGGCCCGCTGGGATTTCCCGTCGTCGACGTCAAGGTGACGCTGACCGACGGCTCCTACCACACGGTCGACTCCTCCGACATGGCGTTTCAGCAAGCTGCGCGCATCGGCATGACGGAAGCAATGCCGAAAGCGAAGCCGGTCCTGCTCGAGCCGATCATGGCGCTGGAGATCGTTACGCCATCCGACGGCATGTCACGCGCGACCGCGATGGTGACGGCGAGGCGCGGGCAGATTCTCGGATATGATTCGCGGCCGGGCTGGGACGGCTGGGACGTGCTGAAGGCGCAGATCCCGGAGTCGGAAATGGGCAACCTGATCGTCGAATTGCGCTCGGCGACGGCAGGCGTGGCGACGTTCACGGCGCAGTTCGATCATCTCGCCGAACTGACGGGCAAGCCCGCAGAGCATGTAGTCGCGGCGCGGGCCGCAGAGCGCGCCAACGCGCATTAGCGCAGCAAGGGAGGCCCTGGCCGGCGCGCGAGGCAGGCCGGTCAGCGGCCTGACGACCGTCCATGTGACGGCCGACGGACCCTTGTTCCGCCGGTTCCCTTGTCAATTGGCGGTTGCACCGTCACTTTGGCGCCGAGATCGCGCAGAATCGATCCGTTGATGCGAGGGAGATGATGATGTCCGCCGCCCCCATGAACGCCGCGCCAGCCAGCGCGCCCTGGTTCAAATCTTATCCCGAGGGCGTGCCCCACACGATTGACGTAGGCGCGATCGGCACGCTGGTCGACCGCATCAACCATAGCTTCACGTCCTACGCCGCGAACGGCGCGTTCGAGAGCTTCGGCAAGACGCTGACCTATGACGAGATCGGCAAGCAATCGCGCGCCTTCGCCGCATGGCTGCAGAGCCGCGGCATGAAGAAGGGCGATCGGGTAGCGCTGATGATGCCGAACGTCATGGCCTATCCCATTGCGCTGTTCGGCGTGCTCCTCGCAGGCTGCACAGTCGTCAACGTCAATCCGCTCTACACCCCGCGAGAGCTGACGCATCAACTGAAGGATTCAGGCGCCCGCATTATCGTGGCGCTGGAGAATTTTGCGCATGTGGTTGAGGAGACGCTGGCCGACGTCAAGCTCGACCAGGTCGTGATCGCGTCTGTGGGCGACTCGCTCGGCCTCAAGGGCTTCATCATCAATCTCGTCGCCCGCCACATCAAGAAGGTGGTGCCGCCATATTCGATTCCCGGCGCCCTTTCCTTC
>JBEVKO010000033.1:0-7164 GCA_040509705.1 Beijerinckiaceae bacterium | reverse complement strand
GCGCCGACGCCGAGGCGCGCTGCGCCGCCGGAATTCCATACGCGCAGCGCGTCGGCGCAGTAATCGCCGGACGCCGCGCAACCATCGACGCGTTCGAGGCGGGCGCCGAAGGGCTTTCGGGCGGGATCGCCATCGATATGAGCGAACTCGCGGCGCTGCGCGATGATCTCGAGCGAACCGCCAAGGCGCACGCGCTGACGCTTGATCAATTGCCGACCGCGGTCGCGATCTTCGATGCGCAACAGCGCCTGATGTTCCACAACCAGGCCTATCGGCAGCTGTGGGCGCTGGACGTCGCCTTCCTCGAATCGCGCCCGAGTGAAAGCGAATTGCTCGACCGGTTGCGCGTCGAGCGGATGATTCCCGAGCATGACGATTTCCGCGGCTGGAAGACGGGCTGGCTGCAGGGATACCGCACCCTCGAACCCCGCGACCAGTTCTGGTACCTGCCTGACGGGCGCAACATCAGGATCTTCGCCAACCCAAATCCGCAGGGCGGGATCACCTATCTGTTCGACGACGTCACCGAGCGACACGCCCTGGAATCGCGCTACAATGCGCTGATGCGCGTACAAGGCGAGACCCTCGACATGCTGAAGGAGGGCGTCGCCGTTTTCGGCCCGGACGGGCGTCTGCGGCTGCACAATCCGGCCTTCACATCGATCTGGAGCATTCCGGACGCGCTCCTGCGTCTGTCGCCGCATGTCGATGACGTGGTTCGCATCGCCGCCATCCAGGCGCCTGACGCGGGCTTCTGGAACGAGATGGCGAGCGCTGTCGCCGGCCTGTCCGACCAGCGCCTCGGCGTCACGGCGCGCGTCACCCGGCAGGACGACGCGATCCTCGACTGCGCCATCGCGCCGCTGCCCGACGGCGGCACGCTCGTCACCTTCACCGACGTGACCGCGAGCGCCAATGTCGAGCGTGCGCTCACGGAGCGCAACGAAGCGCTCCAGCGCGCCCACCAGCTGCGCAGCGACTTTGTTCAGAACATGTCCTACGAATTGCGCTCACCGCTGAATGTCGTCATCGGCTACACCCAGATGCTGGGCGAAGGCATCAGCGGGCCGCTCAACGTCAAGCAGCGCGAGTATGCCGGCCATATCATGCGTGCGTCGAACGCCCTGCTCGCGCTGATCGACAACATTCTCGACCTGCAGTCGATCGACAGCGGCGTCGTGGCGCTGGAGCTCGGGCCGGTCGACCTGAAGGCCAATCTCGATGCGGCCATCGAAGGCGTGCAGGAAAAGCTCAGCGACGGGGAAGTCCGTCTGGCGGTCTCGATTGCGCCGGATGTCGGGCCGTTCGTCGGCGACGCGCGACGCCTGCGCACCGTGCTGTTCAATCTTCTTTCGAACGCGATCGGCTTTTCGCCGCCCGGCTCTACCGTCACCGTTGCAGCGGAGCGGCGCGGCGAGGAGCTTCTGATCGCGGTTTCCGACCAGGGTCCCGGCATTCCGGAGGATGCGCGCCACCGCGTGTTCGAGCGCTTCGAGCATCAATCGCGCGGATCGCGTCACCGCGGCGTCGGCATCGGCCTTCCGATCGTGCGATCCTTCATCGAACTGCACGGCGGCCGCGTCGCGATCGACAGCGCGCCAGGCGGCGGAACGCGCATACTCTGCGCCATCCCTTATCGGCAGGGCCATTCCAATACGGGCGCCGCCGCGCGCCTGCTTGCCTGAGTTCCGGCCGATGCCTGCGGCGCCCGTATGGCGCGTCACCCTCGCCGACGAACGCGCCACCGCGGCGCTGGCGAACGAACTTGCCGGCATCCTCGAAGCGGGAGACCTGGTGACGCTCTCCGGCGATCTCGGCGCCGGCAAGACGACCTTCGCGCGCGCGCTCATCCGAATTCTCACCGGAAATCCGAACGAGGAAGCTCCGAGCCCGACCTTCACGCTGATGCAGGGCTATCAGGGCGAGCATTTCCCGATCGTCCATGCGGACCTGTTTCGCATTGCGAGCGGCGACGAACTGACGGAACTTGGCTGGGACGAGGCGTCGGAGCAGGCGCTGGTCATCGTCGAATGGCCGGAGCGCGCCGGCGATTCCCTGACCTCGGAGCGGATCGACATCCGGCTCGATTTTGCGCCCGACGGCACGCGCATCGCGACGCTTACCGGCGCCGGCGCCTACGCCGCGAAGCTTGCGCGCTATCGCGCAACCGGCGACATCCTGCGCCAAGCGGGCTGGGCGGGCGCGCGTCGCGAATTCATGCTCGGCGACGCCTCGACGCGCGCCTACGAGCGCGTCCATCGCAGCGAAGACGAACGCGCCATCCTGATGATCGCGCCGAGACGAGCTGACGGGCCGCCGATCCGATACGGAAAGCCCTACAGCGCCATCGCCAAGCTGGCGGAGAGCGTGCACGCCTTCGTCGCCATGGACAACGCCCTGCGCGAACTCGGCCTCAGCGCTCCGGAGATCTATGCGCAGGATCTCGACGCCGGACTTCTCCTAATCGAGGATCTCGGCAACGAATCCTTTCTCGAGAACGGCGTCCCGATCCCCGATCGCTATCTCGCGGCGATCGAGACGCTCGCGCATCTCCATGCCCAGGATCTTCCGCCGACGCTGCCGGTTCCGGGCGCCGGCGAGCATGTTCTGCCCGCCTATGATCTCGACGCTCTGATGATCGAGCTCGAGCTGGTTCTCGACTGGTACGCGCCGCATGCCCGAGGCCAAGTCATTCCGGCGGCGGCGCGCGCCGAGTTCACGCGGGCCTGGATGGAGGCGCTGCGGCCGCTGACCGAAGGACCGCGGACATGGACGCTGCGCGACTTTCACTCGCCGAACCTCATCTGGCTGCCGCGACGTCAGGGCGTCGCGCGCGTCGGGCTCATCGATTTCCAGGACGCGGTCATCGGTCCCGCCGCCTATGACGTGGCGTCGCTGGCCCAGGACGCGCGCGTCGATGTGAGCGAAGAGCTCGAACTGCGGCTGATCTCTCACTATGTGCGACTCCGTCGCGAACAGGCGCCTGAATTCGACATTTCGGCGTTCGGCGCGGCCTATGCGATCATGGGCGCGCAGCGCGCGACGAAAATCCTCGGAATCTTCGTGAGACTCGAGAAGCGCGACAGCAAGCCCGCCTATCTGAGGCATCTGCCGCGGCTCGAGCGTACGCTGGTGCGCAACCTGTCGCACCCGGTTTTGTCGGACGTGCGCGACTGGTATCAGAAGGCGATGCCGAGTCTGTTCGGCGACGTCTGACTGCACCCTGATGAAATCAGTCCGTTCCGGCGCGCGGCCGCAGCGCGCCATCGTGCTCGCCGCCGGCCTTGGCCAGCGGATGAGGCCGATCACCGACCGGCTTCCCAAGCCGCTTGTCGTGGTTGGCGGAAAGACGATGCTCGATCATGCGCTCGATCGCCTGAGCGAGGCCGGCGCCGCGAATGTGGTCGTCAATGTGCATCACCTCGCTCATCAGGTGGAACGCCATGTTGCGCAGCGCGCGCATCCCCGCATCGCCATTTCGGATGAGCGCGCCTTGCTGCTCGAGACCGGCGGAGGCGTGAAGAAGGCGCTGCCGCTGCTGGGCGCCGGTCCCTTCTTCGTCATGAATTCCGATTCTCTCTGGATTGAAGGCGCGGAGGCTGCGCTGGCGGAAATGGCGCAGGGCTGGGACGCATCGCGCATGGATATCCTGTTGCTCGTCGCAGACCGGGAAACGGCGTTCGGCTACGACGGCAAGGGCGACTTCCGCATGGACGGCGACGGCCGACTCGCGCGCCGCGCCGGCGCAACCGCCCCGCTGATCTTTGCGGGCGCGTCGATCATGACATCGGCGCTGTTCGACGATGCGCCGGATGGACCCTTCTCGCTCAACCTCCTGTTCGACCGCGCGATTGCATGCGGCCGTCTCTACGGCAAACGGCTCGACGGCCGGTGGCTGCATGTCGGAACGCCCGAGGCGATCGAGCCTGCGAATGAACTGTTCGCAGCGTCTTATGGCGATGCTCCGTGACCGCGCGCCGCCAACGGATTTTTTCTGTTCCACCCGGCGCGCCGTTCCTCGACACGCTGGCGGACGCGCTCGCCTCGGGCCGCCTCGTCGGCGACATCGGATGGGGACGGGATCCGCTCGCCGTCGCCGACGTCGCCGTCTATCTGCCGACGCGGCGCGCGGCGCGCGCCTTCGCCGGCGCGCTCTCCGCGCGAGCGACGGGCCCGGCGATCCTGCCGCGCATCGTGCCGCTCGGCGACGCGGATGAAGCAGAATTCAGGTTGATCGGCGACAGCGACGGAAGCGACGCCGAATTTGCGGAGCTCGCTCCGCCCGCCCAGGCCGCCGAGCGGCTGGTCTTCCTCGCTGATCTCGTGATGCGCTGGCGCAAGCAGCTATCCGTCGCAATTACGCCACTGGCGCCAGGCGAGTTTCCCCTGATTGCGGACTCGGCGAAGGAAGCGTTCGCGCTCGCATCCGACCTTATGCGCGTGCTCGACACGCTGACGATCGAAGGCGTCGGCGCCGACGCGCTGACGCAGGCGACGCCAGGCGAGCATGACGTCTACTGGCAAGCCGCGCAGAGCTTCCTGTCGATTGCGACCGAAGCCTGGCCGGCGTGGCTTTCGGCGCAGCAGCTCGCCGATCCTGTGAAGCGGCGCAGCGACGTGCTTCGCGCCCGCGCCCGGCAGATCGCGGAGGGGCGCGCTGCGGGGCCGTTCATCGCCGCCGGAAGCACCGGCACCAATCCCGCCACCGCCGAACTGATCGCCGCTATTGCGCGACATTCGCGCGGCGCCGTCGTCCTGCCGGGGCTCGATCTCGACTGCGACGACGTTTCATTCGCCGCCATCATCGATCCTGAGGCGCCGGCGCACGGCCATCCGCAGGCGGCGCTCGCGCGGCTGCTGCAGCGCCTCAATGCGTCGCGCGCCGATGTCTCCGTGCTGGGCGCATCGCCGCCGGCGCTGATCGCGCGCGCCCGATTCCTGACAGCGTCGATGCAGCCCGCCGCGGCGACCGCCGACTGGGCGCAGGCGCGTCGTCGTCCGGAGGAAGCGCAAAACATCGAGGAAGGGCTCCGGGAGGTCGCGATCATCGAAGCGGAGAACGAACGCGAGGAAGCGCTCGCGATCGCATTGCTCATGCGCGAAGCGATCCGCGAGCCGGAGCGCAGCGCCGCGCTCGTCACGCCCGACCGCGCGCTGGCGGAACGGGTCGGCGCGATGCTGCGGCGCTGGAAGATAGAGATCGACGATTCGGCCGGCAGGTCCCTCTCGCGAACGCCGCGCGGAGCTTACGCGATCCTCGTCGCGCAATGGCTCGCGTCGCCGGCGGACGGCTCACTGATCGCCGCGCTGCTGTCGCATCCGCACACGTCGCTGGGGTTGACGCGCTCGGCCCTTGATCGCGCCGCCGCCTGCATCGACATCGGACTCTTGCGCGGCCATCCGCCGGCGAGGAGCATATCCGCGCTGATGGAGCTTCTGCCGGCGAGGCGCCAGGCCGCCGCCGACCGATATGCGCCGCGCCCGGCGAAGCGACTATCGGCGGCAGACTGGGGCGCGGCGCAGCAGGCGATCACGAAGCTTGAAGCGCTGCGAAAGTCATTCGAGGCGTCAGTAAGCAGCATCGCGGCCTCGCCCATCGCATCATGGATCGCCGCCCACCGGCTCGTTCTCGACCGACTCGCGGGAGGAGATGCTGGCGCTGACTCATGGCTCTCCGACGAGCCGGATGGAGAAGCGTTGCGCCAGCTTTTCGAGACGCTGATCGCCGGCGGGGATCAACGCGCGCCGTGCTCGCTTTTCGATTACCCGCAGGTCGTCAAGCAACTCATGGACGACGCCGTTCTTGGTCCGCCGACGCGCACCCATCCGCGCCTCGCGATCTGGGGACTGCTCGAAGCCCGTCTGCTTCACGCGGATCGGATCATCCTTGGCGGGCTCAATGAAGCGGTCTGGCCGCCGCAGCCTTCGTCCGATGCGTTTCTCAACCGCGCCATGCGCAGCCAATTCAATCTGCCGCAGCCGGAGCGGCGGATCGGACAGACAGCGCACGACTTCGTTTCCGCCTTCGCCGGCGCGCGCGACGCCATTCTGACGCGATCGCGCACATCAGGGGGCTCGCCAACGGTGGCGTCCCGATTCTGGCAACGGCTCGTCGCCTATGTCGGGCCGGAAGATGTAAGCCTCGCGCGCGCCAACGAACGCGGCGCTCACTGGCTGGCGATCGCTCGCGCGCTGGATTATCCAGGCGCAGCGGCGCCAGCCGAGCGTCCGTCTCCCAAGCCGCCATCGGAACTCATCCCGCGCCGCCTCAGCGTCAGCCGCATCGAGACGCTCGTGCGCGACCCGTACGCGATTTTCGCGCGCGAGATTCTCGGCATCGATCCGCTGCAGCCGATCGGCGTCGCGGCCGACGCCGCGTTGCGCGGGACTCTGATTCACGACGCCATCGCGCGATTTTCGCAGTGCATCGATCCGATGACGCCTCAGGCTCTCGCGGATCTCATCGCATTGGGAGAGAAGCTGTTTGGCGAGTCGGGCGTGGAGCGCCAGCAGATCATGTTCTGGCGCCCCGCATTCCGACGCGCCGCAGCGAGCTTCATCGAATGGGAACGAGAACGTCGACCCCATATCCATGAATTCAAGGTCGAGCAGGGCGGGAAGCTGTCATTGGCGCTCATCGACGGGTCGACTTTCGAACTGACGGCGCGCGCTGACCGGATCGAACTCTTGAATGATGGCTCCCTCGCCATCGTCGATTTCAAGACGGGAACGCTTCCGAGCCGGCGCCAGGTGCAGAGCGGCTATTCTCCGCAGCTGACGCTCGAAGCGGCGATGGCGACGGGCGGAGGATTCGGAGACGCTTTTTATAAAAAGTATGTTTCTACGCTCGAGTATGTGCGTCTATCCGGCGCGCGAAGCGGCGAAGTCGTATGCGAGGTAACGCGCGCCGCGAGAAGGAACGGCGAATTTGTCGATCCGGCGACTGTTCCCGCTGCGCATGTCGCGCAACTCGTTAAGCGCATCAACGCCCATATAGCCCAGGCGATCGGCTTTCCGTCGCATGCGCATCGCGATCCAAAGCAAAGGCGTCCCGGCGATTTCGATCATCTGGCGCGCGTCGCCGAATGGTCGCGCGGCGCTGGAGGCGACGAGGATGAGTGACGTGAGCATCGCCTCGCCGGAGACCCGCACCGAAGAGCTGCA
>JBEVKO010000032.1:0-6254 GCA_040509705.1 Beijerinckiaceae bacterium | reverse complement strand
ATGCTGTTCATGTCGGAGGGACAGGCGCGCTGCTGCGCATGCCTCAAGGCAATGGAGCTATGCCAAAGCCCGCAGCATCGCCTCAGCGCCGGAGACATCCGCCTTGCCCGGCGCATCTTCGACATGCAGCGCTTTCACGACGCCATCCTCGACCAACATCGAGTAGCGTTGCGAGCGAACGCCGAGGCCAAAGCCCGAGCCGTCCATGACAAGGCCGATCGCCTTGGCGAAGTCGCCATTGCCGTCCGCGAGAAACTCGATCTTTCCCGCTGCGTTGCTGGCGTCCGACCATGCTTTCATGACAAACACGTCATTGACGCCGGTGACGGCAATGGCGTCGATGCGCTTCGTCCTGATCTCGTCGGCGTGCGTCAGATAGCCCGGCAGATGGTTCTTATGACAGGTCGGCGTAAACGCGCCCGGCACTGCAAAGAGCACGACCCTGCGACCTTTGAAGACGTCATCGGTGGTGCGCACAGCCGGTCCGTCCGGCGTCATCACGCGAAAATTGGCTTGGGGCAGACGGTCGCTGACGGCGATGGACATGAAGCTCTCCAGGACGAGGGAAGCGCCAATGCGCTCCCGACAAAGACGCCTAAAGCATTTCGTCCGAAGGGGAAACCGGTGAAAGTCAGCGCGCGGCCGGCGTCGCGATCGAGGCTTCGAACTCGGTCCCGGCGCCATCGACTACCAGGGTGAGGAGCAACGGCCAGGGCGACGTCTTCGCCCGCTCCTCGATCGGCGCAAGAAACCGGACCTGCACGAACATGCCGCGACGCGAGTCGGCCGGATACTCAATCGAGGGCCGGCCGAAATAGCTGCCTTTCGGACCTTCGACGAATAGATCAAGCGCCGCGGCGTCTCGCGGCGCCCAGGCATCGACGCGCAGCACGGGCTTGGGGCCATCCATCAGTTCGACTGCGCTGATCGACGCACCGGTCGGGTCACCGGCATTTTGCGATCGCCGCGCCGGGACGAGCGCGACTGCGTCGGCGATCCGCTTGGCGTGCGGACTCGATTTCGAGGAAGCGCCGGACGCCAGCGTCAGAGCCGCCGAGCCCTGCGCCGGAATGCACATCTTCTCGCAGATCGCGTAGTCCAGCCTGAGATCGAGGCGAACCGGCCTGGCAGGATCCTTCGGCGTCGCCTTCACGGGAAGGAGCAACGAGCC
The DNA here is from genome assembly GCA_040509705.1 of Beijerinckiaceae bacterium. Lineage (GTDB taxonomy): Bacteria > Pseudomonadota > Alphaproteobacteria > Rhizobiales > Beijerinckiaceae > Terrirubrum. Next base: position 5,083 of record JBEVKO010000032.1, on the reverse strand, counting down.
AAGGTAGCCGATCGAAAAGCCGCCGCCGTCCTCGAAACGCTGCGGGACGGGCCACAACACGTCGATCGAAGCGGCGTTGTCCGATCCGGACCAGTCGAACGTGGGAGGGACGCCTGAATCGCCTGGATCGCGCCAATAGGTCTTGAATCCCTGCCGCAGCCTGAATTCGATTCCGGCCATCAGCGCCGCGCCAGACTCCTGCGCGCCGGCCAAAAGCCGGATGGCCGAATGCGTCGCCTCACTCCAGTCCGAGGCGAAATTCCGCGCGTCCGCCAATGCGATGCACGAGCCCGTCGATACGGAAGCCGCACCGGCGCAGAGCGCTTCGAGGAGGAGTCGGCGCGAGAACATGCCGTGAATATAGCGTGCGCGACTTGTTGAACCATGAACGTTTGCGTGAACGGACGCGACGCTCCGCACATTTTCGCCGCGCTTTTCCTTGCGGGAAGCGTCGCTTTGCGCGTAGGCTTCGCCTGATGAAGCTACCCTCCCTCAAGTCGCAGGGCGACCGGGGCTATCTCGACGGGCAGTTTCTCGTCGCGATGCCTGGCATGACAGACGACCGCTTTGCACGAAGTATCGTCTACATGTGCGCGCACACATCTGAAGGCTCGATGGGCATCGTGCTGAATCACCGCGCGCCGCAGCTTAATCTTCCCGAACTGCTCGTGCAGCTCGGAGTCGTGCCTGAAGGCAAAGGGATTGAGTTGCCGACGAAGGCGCAGCGCATGAACGTGCTGCGCGGCGGCCCGGTTGAGACTGGCCGCGGCTTCGTGCTGCACTCCGCGGATTTCTACGTGGAATCGGCCACCATGCCAGTCGATGACGGTCTTTGCCTGACCACCACCATCGACATCCTGAAGGCGATCGCGCGCGGCGACGGGCCCGATCGGGCGGTGCTCGCTCTTGGCTACGCGGGATGGTCCGCCGGACAGATCGAGCACGAGATCAAGGAGAACGCCTGGCTGTCGTGCCCGGCCGACGCCGAGATCATTTTCGACAATGGGATCGAGACGAAGTACGATCGGGTTATGCGCTCGATCGGCATTGATCCGGCGATGCTGTCGTCCACGGCGGGGCGGGCGTAGGCTGGCGACGGTTCCGCCGATGACCGCAATATCCATATGGCTTCTGATTATTCTGGGCGTGGCTGCGGCGCTCGCTTTGGTGGCGGGCGCATTGTGTCTGGCGTTCACCGTCGAAGGACGGCGCGACGCGGCGGGAGTGCGCAAGTTGCGAGACGACCCCACGGGCGCCGGAGCGAACGTCGGAGCGGAAGCGCCGTAGCTCGCTCGAGCTGACGCTTCAGTCCTGCGCCAGATACTTCTTGGCGAGGATCTTCGCCTCTTCGACGGCCGGCTGATCAAACGGATCGATCCCCATGGCGTAGCCCGTGAGAATCGTCTCGATCATCAATTGCATCAGGAGTTCGCCCAGCGATTCCTCGTCGAGCTTGTCGATGTGGATGTGCCGCACCGGTCGACCGTTCTTAGCAAAGGTGTCGATCATGGCGCGGCCTTGTGCGGCGACCAGGTCGCCAATGCGCCGCCCGCCGAAGTCCGGTTCGCCGCAACGCTTCGCCAACGCCTTCGGAATGACGGGACCTTTCCCTTTCACATCGAGCGTCAGCACCGTGAAAAGCTTGTCGCGAGGGCCGGCGAGGTAAAGCTGCTGCTGCGAGTGCTGATCGACGGGCCCGAGCGCAGCGACCGGCTGTGAGCCCTGCCCTTTCTTGCCAAGGCTTTCGGCCCAGAGTTGCACCCACCAGCGTGTGAAGCGCTCGAAGCGGTCGCCATAGCCCATCATGACGGCGATATTCTTGCCCTGGCGCATCGCGGCCAGATTGATCGCGGCGCCCGCGACCGCCGGAACCTTGGAAGGGTCGGACCGCGCGAGAAGCGACAGCGCCAGCTTCGCACCTTTGCGAACATTGGCGATCTTGAGGCCCAGTATGGCCGCCGGAAGAAGGCCGACATTCGTCAGAACCGAATACCGACCGCCGATTCCCGTGTGATGGTCGAGAGTCGCGACGCCGTAGGGCTGAAGCAATTCGCGCAACGCATTCGGCTTGCCCGACCGCTCAGGCTCGGTGATCGCGAAGACGTGGCTTGCGATGCGCTTTTCAAGCCCGGCCTTCTCCAGCGCTGCGAGCGCCACGCTGGTCTGCATCAGCGTTTCGCCGGTGCCGCCGGACTTGGAGATGGCGACGAAGCGCGTCGTCTTCATCGGCAGCGACTCGATGACCTCGGCGAAAGTCAGAGGATCAAGATTGTCCATGAAATGCGCGCGCAGACCCGCGCGCTGCGCCAGTCCCGGCACGCCATGATCGGCAAGCTGCGCCAGCGTCTGCGCGCCGAGCGCCGATCCGCCGGTACCGAGGAAGACCACGTCCTTCGCATCCGCGACGATGATGTCGGCGAGTGAGCGGATCGTCGCGAGATCGGAGGTCTCATCAGGCAGCGTCAGCAGCGCCAGCGATCCGTCGCGAAGCTGAAGGCGCAATTTTTCGACTGCGCTCGCCACGTCGGCGAAGGCAGTGGCGATCGCCGCCTCGCTGAGGCCGCCGACGCCGATCGCCTTGGCGCGCACATTGTCGATCGACTGGGCGACGCGCGCATTCATGTCAGAGACCCTGCGGCCGGCCCGCAGCCACGACGAGCAGTCCGCCGTCGCCGAAGAGGCGGTGCGCCGTGCGCGCCACATCCTCGCGCGTGACGCCTGCGACCAGCGCGTTGCGCCGCTGCATCCAGTCTATTCCAAGTTCGTCGAGCTGGATTTGCACGAGCTGCGCTGCGATCTTGGTCGATGTGTCGAAGCGCAACGGGTAAGAGCCGATGATGTATTTCTTGGCCTTCTCGATCTCCAGATCGGTCGCGCCGTCCGTTGTCAGAGCGGCGACCTGCTGGCGAATGACGGATATGGCCTCGGCGGCCCGTTCGTTCTTGGTCGAGGTGCCGCCGAACAAGAGCGTCGCATGATCGTTGGCCGCGATGGTCGACCATACCGAATAGGCGAGTCCGCGCTTCTCGCGCACCTCCTTGAACAGGCGGGACTGAAATGCGCCCCCGCCGAAGATGTGGTTGAGCACCATCGCAGGGATATAGTCGGCGTCCTTGCGCCCGATGCCGTTCCGGCCGAAGCGGATTGCGCTCTGGGGGATGTCGAGATCCACGACCACCGTCTCGCCGACGCGCGCCGGCTGAACCGTCGGCGGAATTACAAGATCGGCGCGCTCCGGCAGGTCGCCGAAAATGCGGTCGAGCACCGGGATCAGGCTCGCCTCGTCGGTGGCGCCGACCACGCCGACCACCAGATTGTCGCGCGCGATGAACCGGCGTTTGAGCAGCATCGCATCCTCGCGCGTCGCGGCGGCGACCGACTCGAGCGCTCCGTTCACCGTGTGCGCGTAAGGGTGGCCCGCGAACGCGGCCTGAGAAAATGAACGGCCGACGATCGAGTCGGGATCCTTCGCCTCGTGTCTGAGACCCGCCATGATCTGGGCGCGGATGCGTTCGACCGCGTCGGCGTCGAAGCGCGGCGCGTTGAGCGCCAGCTTCAGCATGTCGAACGCCTCGTCGCGATGTCGCGTCAGCGTACGCAGCGACCCGCCGACCGTATCGCGATCAGCGTCAAAGGACAGTTCGATCGCGAACTCGTCGAGCCGTTCATGGAACGCAGCTGAATCAAGCTCGCCGGCGCCTTCATCGAGCAGCGCAGCGGTCATATTGGCGAGGCCGGCCTTCCCCGTCGGGTCCTGCGCCGCGCCGCCGCGAAAGGCGAAGCGCATCGCCACCAGCGGCGCGCTCTGATCCTCGACGAGCCACGCGGTCACGCCGCGCGGCGTCAGGACCTGGCGAATGGCGATGGCGCCGGCGGCGGGCATTGTGTGGGCGGTCATGAATGTCCGTTGGAATGAGGTCACGGGCGCGAGCGTCAATGCGATGCGGTTTCGAGATATCCCGTCGCCGAACGCTGCGGCGTGAGATAATGGCGTACCGCCTCGCGCACGGCCGCGGCGTCCACCGCCTCGATGCGCGCCGGCCAGTCGCGAACGTCCTCCACAGTTCCGCCAGCGGCGAGAGTGGCGCCGTAGGCGCGCGCCAGGTTGGCCTGGCTGTCCTGCGCATAGACATGATCTGCGATCAGCCGGGTCTTGGCGCGGTCAAGTTCCGCTTCGCCTGGTCCCTTGGCGATGAAGTCCGAGATGACGTCGTCGAGCGCTTTCTCCAGATCGGGAAGCGCAACGCCCTCGGCCGGAACTGCGTAGACGCCGAACTGCGTCTCATCGACGGTCGTACCCATGTACCAGGCGCCGGCGGACACCGCGACGCCGGTGTCGCGCACGAGCCGGCGATAGAGCAGGCCAGTCTGCGGCGCGCCCATGAGCTGCGCGGCGACGTCGAGCGCATCGGATGCGACCGCATCGGAGCGGAACGACGGCGCCAGATAGATGCGCTGCAGATAGGGTTGCTCGACCTTCTCGTCGGCGAGGCGCACCAGGCGTTTCGCGCGCGGATCCGGCTCGCGCGGACGGCGGCGCGTCGGGGCCTGACCGCGCGACGCGATCTTGCCGTAGCTGTCGTTCGCGAGTCGCAGCGCTTCTTCGCGCGTCACGTCGCCGGCGACGACGAGGATCGCGTTCTCGGGCGTGTAGAACCGATTGTAGTATGCGAGCGCATCCTCGCGCCCCAAATCCTCGATCTCATGCATCCAGCCGATGATCGGCACGCCGTAGGGATGATGCGTGAACAGGCTCGCCTGGAGGGATTCGCCAAGCTGCGCGTCGGGCCGGTTGTCAGTGCGCATGCGGCGTTCCTCGATGACGACGTCGCGCTCAGGACCGACCACATCTTCCGCCAGCGCGAGGTTGGCCATGCGATCGGACTCGAACGCCATCATGGTGGCGAGATGCTCCCTCGCCACGCGTTGGAAGTAGGCGGTATAGTCCATCGAGGTGAAGGCGTTCTCCTGGCCGCCGAGGTCGGAGACGCCCTCGGAAAATTAACCCGCCGTGTGGTTCGTCGTGCCCGTGAACATCAGATTCTCGAGGAAAATCGCGATCCCGGACATTACGACCGGATAG
>JBEVKO010000031.1:0-5732 GCA_040509705.1 Beijerinckiaceae bacterium | reverse complement strand
TTGCGTCTGCTGGCGCGTGCGCGGCCGAAGCACGACATCGAGCCGGCGCATCGCACGACACAGATCGCGAATGCGCTCGCAGCCGGGCTGGGATATGGGGAAGGCCGCGCAGGCGTCATCGAGACCGATGATCCCGACGCGCTGCGTGCGGAGCTGATGCAAATTACAGTTGGGGTGGGGGAACGGATCACGGCCGCCTTTCTCCCGGTGGGCGACAAGCGCTCCGTGATGAAGCTGGCAGCGCGAGCGATGCATGACGTCGCGCCGCAGCCCGTCGATGTGATCTCGCTTCCGGCCTCCGCGCCGTTCGGGCGCGTCAATGTGAATGTTGAAGGCTGCACGCTCTGCCTCGCCTGCGTTTCGGCCTGCCCGACCGGCGCGCTCATCGACAATCCGGACCGGCCGCAGCTCTCGTTCAACGAGGACGCCTGCGTTCAATGCGGACTTTGCGCGTCCACGTGCCCTGAGAAGGTCGTCACGCTGGAACCGCGTCTGAACTTCGCGGCGATCAATGCGCCACCCATTGTCATCAAGCAGGAAGAGCCGTTCCATTGTGTGAGCTGCAACAAGCCGTTCGGCGTGAAAAGCGCGATCGAACGCGTCATCGCCAAGCTCGAAGGCAAGCACTGGATGTTCGCAGGCGAAGGCGCGAAGCGGCTCGAGGCGCTGAAGATGTGCGACGACTGCCGCGTCACCGCGATGACCAACGCGCGCATCGATCCCTATGCGGGTCCTGAGCGTCCGCCGGTCCGCACCACTGAAGATTATCTTCGGGAGCGTGAGCGCGACAAGCAAAGCAAGACGGAAGCTTGAATGTCGCGGGCCTAGCGCGCGACCCGCGCGAGAAACTTCACCAAGGCTTGGCGGTCGACCGGATTGGACAGCGTTTGCTCCGGCATTTTCGTTCCCGGCGTATAGGCGTTTGGCCCGACCTCGAAGAGCTTGGCCACGGTTTCCGCCGTCCAGACAATGTCCATTTTCGACAGCGCGTCCGAATAGCGATAACCGGGCGCGGTTGCGATTCTCCGTCCGAACAATCCGTGCAATGTCGGGCCGGCGCGATTTCCGTCGTCCTTCGTCAAAGTGTGGCACGCGACGCACGCCTTGAAGATCTCGGCGCCCGGATCGTCGGCGTTCGCCTTCAGAATGTCATCTGTGCCGGAGGACGCAACGCCGTCGCGCGTCTCGCCGGTCTGCGCGTCCCATCGACGCACAAGACGATCGGAACCCGCGGCAAGGAGCGTCCGCCCGTCCGGCGCGAACGCGAGCGCCCAGACCGGCAGCGCAGGCCCCACAAGCGTCGTCATCGCCGCCGGATTGCGACGATTGAACAACGCCACTGCGCCGCGCAGACCGGCCGCCGCAATGGTCGCGCCGTCGGGCGAAAGCGCCAGCGCGACCAGCGGAGCCGATGCGATCTCGATTTCGCTGCGCTGGCCGCCTGTCGCGTCGAACATGCGCACGCGCCCATCTGCGAATGCAGCGACAATGTCGCCGTCCGGCGCAACGACCAGAGCGTTCACCGGCGCCGGCTGCTGGCGGATCGTCGGCGCTCCGCCTGACAGGGGCCAGATGCGGATGGTCGCGTCATAGCCGCCGCTGATCAGCGTCTTCCCGTCGGACGAAAACGCCACCGCATTCACGTTGTCGGCATGACCCGTGAGGACGCGCGTTTCTTCGGTCTCCAAGGACGAGAGGCGCACCGTCCGATCCCATGAGGACGTCGCTATGCTTTTCCCGTCCGGCGCGACAGCAACGCCGGAGATCGGCGCGGTGTGGCCTGACAATGTGCGAAGCGGTTGCGTTGCGCCAAGCCTCCAGAGTGCAATCCTCGCGTCTTCGCCTGCAGTCACCAACCTGCCATCCGGCAAGATTGCGACTGCATTCACTGCGCTGTCGTGATGACGCAGAACCTGGATCGCCGCATCATTCGCGAGATTCCAGAGAATGGCCGAGCTATCGAAAGACCCGGTGACGGCCAGAACGCCGTCCGACGAGATCGCCAGCGCCCGCACCGGCCCGCCATGGCCGCGCAGCGCCGCCCACCCTGCGCCAGCGCAAATCGCGGCCAGCATGGTGAAGACGAACGATGTCGTAAGGGCGCATCGGGTCCGCATTGCTCTGAACTATAGGGAGAGAGTCACGAAGAACAAGGCGGGCCTCGACAGAGCGAGATCCCGCGTTGTAACGGCTTCAAATTCAGTATTCGGGCGGCCGGCGAACCGGCAGGAGCTTCTGTTGACGCAGATCACGCTGGACCTGAAGGGATTGAAGTGTCCCCTCCCTGCGCTGAAGACGCGCAAGGCTCTCGGCCCCCTCGCGCCGGGAGATGTGATCGAGGCGCATTGCACCGACCCGCTCTCGGCGATCGACATTCCTAACCTCGTGCGCGAAACCGGCGACACGCTCGTCAGTCAGGAGCGGAATGGTGAGACTTTCATTTTTCGCGTACGGCGCGAGGCGAGATAATCACGGGGTCCGCCGGCGCTCTCGGAAGGGACTGGTCAGCAGTAGCGGTCATCCGAGCTTCGCCACCGCTGCTTCGACTTCCTGAGGAATGACCACGCCCTCTCTCGCCGCGCGGGCGCGAAGCGCAAGGCGCCGAACTCCGGGAAGGCGCGCGCCGGACTGCGCTTCGATCGCCCCGGCAAGCGCGCCGATGCGTTCTCCAAAACCATCGTGACCGAACGCCGCGGGATCGATCGCAAGCATGAGCTGACCCGTCGCGGGCGGCGGCCCGGACTCGTCAAGAAAGGACGAAGCCTCGAACGCCAGATTGGCGCCGACGAGACAGGCCGCCAGAACTTCCACCATCAGGGCGAGCGCCGCGCCCTTTGCATCGCCGAGCGGAAGCATCGTGCCCGCGAGCGCCGCCGCCGCATCGGTTGTCGGCTGGCCCGACGAGTCCAGCGCCCAGCCATCGGGAATTCGCTCTCCCTTCTGATTCGCCGCTACGATCGGACCACGGGCCACTTTGGATACGGCGAGATCGACAACGACAGGATCGCGATCAGCAAGCGGGGCAGCGAACGCAATCGGATTGGTTCCGAAAACGGGTTTGCTCCCTCCCCAGGGCGCGATCGCTCCAGGCGTATTGGCGAACAGCAGCGCAACGAGACCCAGACGCGCCAGATGCTCGCAGGGAAGGCCAGCCGCTCCGCAATGATTGGAGCGCGAGATCGGCGCCGCGACGACGCCCTGCTCGCGCGCCAGCGACGGGAGCATATCCAGCGCGAGATCGATCGCCGGGTAAGCGAAGCCAAAGGCCGCATCGATGGCGAGCACGCCCGGCCTTGGCCGCGACGCGCGCGGCGCTGCATTCCCATCAATCTTGCCGCTGCGCAGCATTCCGAGATAGGTCGGCACGCGTGACAGGCCATGACCTTTCAGACCGTCTGCTTCGGCGGCGATAAGAGCCCGCGCCACGGATCGCGCATTGGCTTTGCTGGCGCCGTGGCGCGCGAAGGCCGCCGCCGCCCAGTCCGTCGCGTCGGCGAGGGACTTCACGCTCATGCGTCGAGAACCTTCTTTACATTTTCAACGATAACCCATGACACGCGCGTGTTGGATTCTTCGGTGACGCCGGCGATATGAGGCGTGAGAATGAGGTTAGGCAAACCGGCGAACATCTTCGCCCTCTCGGCGGTCAGCGGCTCGTTCTCAAACACATCCAGTGCAACGCCGCCGAGATGGCCGCCCCGCAACGCGGCCGCCACCGCCGCGTCGTCGGCGACGCCGCCACGCGCCGCGTTGATGAGGATCGCCCCCTTCTTCATGCGGTGCAGGCGCAATTCATCGATCATTCCACGCGTTCCATCGTCCAGCGGCACATGAAGGCTGACGATGTCGGCTTCGCGCAGCAATGGCTCCAGTCCGTGCCGATGCACGCCGGCGGTCTCGAAGGCGATGTCGTGCGCGAAGGGATCGAAGGCGATGACATGCATGCCGAGCGCAATCGCCCGCTTACCCACTTCGCGCGCGATCGATCCAAACCCGATGAGGCCCAGAGTCTTGCCGCTTGCTTCGCGCCCGATCAGTGCGTTGCGCGGCCATTCGCCGGCCGTCATGCCCGACGTCGCATGATAGGCGCCGCGCAGCAGGACCATCGCGGAACAGATGACATACTCTGCGACCGATACATCGTTGGCGCCTGTCGCCGGGATCACGCGGATGGAGCGGGCTTCGCAGGCTTGAACGTCGATGTTGTCGAGGCCGACTCCCAGCCGGCCGACGACGAGGAGCTTCTTCGCCGCGTCGAGCAGCCTTCCGCGCACCTGCGTCCGATTGCGGACGATCAGCGCTCGCGCACCGGACACGAGCCCGATGAGATCGTCGGGCCGATCGACGAGCGTTGGATCATAGCGGACGTCGAGACCGGCGAGGCCGTCGCGGACCGCAACCTCATCCATGAATTCGGCGATAACGATCTCGGGCATGCGCGCCTCACCGCAATACGAACAATCCGGCGACGACAATCAGGAGGATGGCCAGCGTCGCGCCGAGGAACACCGTCACATGCCGCCAGCCGATACGCAAAATCGCGCCGAGGGAGGTTCCGAGGCCGAGAGCCGAGATGGCGATGAGAAGGCCCCAGGTCGAGGCCGCGCCCAGCCAGGCCTTGATTGACGGAAACCCGATGGCGGCCGAGAGAGCGGGTTGCGCCGCCATCAGGCTGTTCAGAAAGCAGAGCGCCAGAAAGGCCACCGCGAACATCGGCACGGGCGCCTTCGCGGCGCCGTGCGCGACGCCCATGCGGGTGAACCACCAGCCGACGCCAAGCACCACAGGAAGCAGGAGAAAGACGCGAAACAACTTGACGATCACGGCCGAATTGCCCACCGGCTCGGACACCGCATAGCCCGCTCCAACGACCTGCGCCATGTCGTGAATTGTAGCGCCCAGCATGACGCCGGTTTCGCTGGCGCTCAATCCAAGCCCGCTGCAAAGCGGCGGATAGGCGATCATGACGATGGTCGAGATCGCATTCGCCATAACGACGGTGAAGGCGATGTCGGCTGATTTCTTCTCGTAGTCCGGTACGACGGTCGCAGTCGCGAGCGTCGCAGACGCGCCGCATACCGCAGTCGCCGCGCCGGCGAGAGCGCCAAACCCGTCGTCTTTTCCGAGCGTACGCGCGAGCCACACGCCAGACGCAATCGTCGCGATCATCGCCACAACCACCAGCACAGCGACACCAGCGCCAAGGGCGAGAATGTCGCCCAGCGCGATGCGAAGGCCCAGGAGTCCAATTGCAAATCGCAGCAGGACTTTGATGCACCAAACCAGGCCGGGCTGAAACATCGCGCGATTGGCGACGCCATGGAGCAGAACGCCGATGATCAGCGCGATCACCATCGCAGGAAGGCCCGCGCCGCCGCTGATCGCCTTCAACATCGGCTCAAGCATATAGGCGGCTGCGCCGACTGCGAGCGCCAATGCGACGCCGGGCGCGAGCCTGCGCCCGTGCGTGCGCGCTGCTACGGAACGCGGTGCGATAGCCCCGGACATTTCAGGTGCGCGCGCCCACTCAGGCGCTGCGGTAGAGCTTGGTCATCGAAAACTCGCGATGGCCGAGCGCTTCAGCGGCGGTCAGACGGCCGTTCGCGGTGCGGACGATGTTGTCGATGAGCGCGTCGCCGGCTTCCGGAATGGTCATCTCCCGCGAGAGCACGCCGGTCACATTCACATCGATATGCTCGGGCATGGTGCGCAACGTCTTCGGGTTCCCCGAG
>JBEVKO010000030.1:0-5700 GCA_040509705.1 Beijerinckiaceae bacterium | reverse complement strand
GCCCCGCACAACCGTTACAAGACCTTCCTACATCTCAAATCCTTGCGAGCCGGGTGTGAGTCGCGTCCACAGGTTAGAATCAATGAGAAGCACGGAAATGGCGATTGATATCCTTTCGCCTAGGGCCCTTGAGAGCAATTGCTTGAAGCGGTCGATCCTTCTACAGCGCGCCAAAATCCCGCCTGCCCCGGAACGACGGAAGCGAGCGCCGCCTCTTTCAACAAGCGATCGCCAACACCGTCGCGGAGCGCCAGCGCCACTTCGAAGGAACGCGGATGCATTGCACTGAACCCAACGCCGAGCCCGCTGTCGAAACCGCACGAGCTCAGTTAATCGTCCGGCTTGCGAGCGATTGAAAAACCCGGCGCAGCGCTTGCTCGAACGATTCGCCTTTGCGTTTTTCATCCATGATCAGTGCGAAGGCGTTGTCGCTGATTTCCACGGCGAATTCCACCTGTTCGTCATCCGGGACGTATGGCGTTCGCCCGCTGAGCGTGACCATGTCTGTCCAGACTGAGCGGGGGAGCTTGATCGAATGCATGTTGAGACCTGAAATTCGTTAGATCAATAACCAGAATGTTCCGATGCAGTTCCATCGCCGGCGGACGAATAGGCCGACGATGTACGGCATCCCTGAGCTTGCAGGAATACTTCTGCCATCGGGCGGGTGCGTGGAAAGGAGGGACGGCGCTCCCAGAAGCTGACGCAAGCCATTAGACGCCCATCGAAATATTCGGCGAGATAACAGGGCGCGGGCCGTTGGACCGGCCAGTTCTAGCTCTTCCACCGCGCCAGCGCGGTTTGCATGGCGTCTGCACCTTGCGTCCCCTTCTCGATCGCGATCACACCAATGCGGTCGTTGCCGAAGCGCAGCGGGATATCGATCCAGTTCGCCGATTGAAGTTGCGAGATGTTGCGTTCGACGTCCGTCGGCAGATTCGAAAGCCCGACGAGAAAATAGTTTTCCATCACCGGGACCTGTAGGCCAAGCAGCGGCGATCCGCGCTGGTTCTCTTCGAGCTTCATCGTCGGCGGCGAGGCGAGTTCCTTCACCGGGCCGCCGCCAGCGCGGAAGATGAATTTGATCTCGACCAGATGCGAAGCCGGCAATGCAGCGTCTGTATTGCGCCTGATCGTCATTTCAACTGCAAGTGCGCGTTCCGGAAATTCGAGGTCCGCCTTGATGGCGATGTCGGACGCGTCGCCCTGATTTCCGGCTATGGGCTCGAGACGCCAGACGGCACGGCCCTGCACCACCGTCGGTTCGTTCGGCGTTTCGGGGCGCTCTTCATAGAGAATGGCGCGTTGCGCGACCGCGACGGGAGGCTGTGCAGGCGCCGTCGATGGGGACGAGGGCGCGGCCGGGGCGATCGCCACCTCCGGGCGCGACGGAGCGGCCGGTGGCGCTTCGGCCGGTTCGCCGACCCGCTCGCCGAGCTTCGGCCCGGATCCCTGATCGGCTGGGGCCGTCGCCCGCGGTTGCGGGGAATAACGTCCCGGGTCCTCGCGGCGCGAGATGGCGAAGGCGGCGATCGCAACTGCGATCATGGCGACCATTCCTCCGGTGACGAGGAGGCGCCAGCGATGGCGCCCGACGCGTTGGGATCCGACGTCCTGGCGCGGCGCCGGGGCGAGTGGCCGGCGGGGCGGTGGAGGCGGCGGCGCTTCCTCGAACTCCTCCGGCGGCAGCGATCGCGATGGCTCCGCGACAGCAGCCGCGGGCTCTGCGGCGCGCGGCGTCGGGTCGGGGTGGGAGCCGGGCGCTTCCCCGGAAAGAATTTCTGTTTCGACTCGGGCTATCGCCTCATCGAGAGACGCCTCTTCCCGCTCCACGGCCTCCGGTGAAAGGTTGGCGGAGGCCTTCAGATGGCGGATCAGCGCCGCCCGCGCGCGTTCATACACCTGGGCCCTCATGTCCGAGGGCGCGTCCTTCACCGCTGCGACGGCGCGGGCGATCAGGGGGTAGTAGTCGGCCATTGCTCTCCGGTCAGAATAACGCGAGTCGGCTCATCCCTCGAAGGGGTTGCGGACAAGAATCGTGTCCTGACGCTCGGGACTCGTCGAAACTAAGGCAATAGGGCATCCAATCAATTCTTCCACACGTCGGACATATTTCACGGCCTCGCCCGGCAGAGCCGCCCACGAACGCGCCCGCGCGGTTGAATCCGCCCATCCCGGCATGGCCTCGTACATCGGTTCGAGGCGCGCCTGCGCGCTTTCGCTCGCCGGAAGATGATCAATTTCCTTGCCGTCCAATCGATAGCCGACACAGACCTTTATCTCGGAAAAACCGTCGAGCACATCGAGCTTCGTCAATGCAATCCCGTCGATCCCTGAAGTTGATACGGTTTGCCGCAGCAACACCGCGTCCAGCCAGCCGCAACGGCGCCGACGCCCTGTCACGGTCCCGAACTCGCGCCCGCGGTCTCCGATCTGCTGTCCGATCTCGTCATGAAGTTCGGTCGGAAACGGACCTCCACCGACGCGGGTCGTGTATGCCTTGGCGATGCCAAGCACAAAATTGATCGCGCCCGGTCCAAGGCCTGATCCAGCGGCGGCTTGGCCGGAGACAGTGTGGGAGGATGTGACGAAAGGGTATGTCCCGTGATCGACATCGAGCAGCGCGCCCTGCGCGCCCTCGAAAAGAATGCGCTTGCCGACGCGACGCTCGTGATCGAGCAGCCGCCAGACCGTATCCATATAGGGAAGGACCTTCGGCGCGACGCTCATCAGTTCTTCGAGCAGCACGCGGCCCGAAATTTCCTCGCGCCCAAGTCCGCGCCGCAGCGCATTGTGATGCGCGAGCAAACGCTCGACCTTGCGCGGCAGGTCCGTGGGATCGGCGAGGTCCATGAGGCGAATCGCGCGGCGGCCGACCTTGTCCTCATATGCGGGACCGATGCCGCGACGCGTCGTGCCGATCTTGGTCCCAGTATTGGAATCTTCGCGCAGCGCATCGAGGTCGCGATGCAATGAAAGAATGAGCGCGGCGTTGTCTGCAATGCGCAGATTGTCGCGAGACACCGCGACGCCTTGCCCTTGGAGTCGTGTCACTTCGTCGGCGAGCGCATACGGATCGAGCACGACGCCGTTGCCAATGACCGACAACTTCCCGGGGCGCACGATGCCGGAGGGAAGCAGCGAGAGCTTGTAGACGACGCCGTCAATGACGAGCGTGTGGCCGGCATTGTGGCCGCCCTGGAAGCGCACCACGACGTCGGCCTGCTCCGACAGCCAGTCGACGAGCTTGCCCTTGCCCTCGTCGCCCCATTGGGCGCCGACCACCACCACATTCGCCATCAGAGTGATCCCGAAAAATGAAGAGCCCCGGCGGGAGGGCCGGGGCTCTTCCGAGGAGCGGTTAGGCGATTATCGCTTCGAGGTAAAGAGGACGCCCGGATCAGCTAGCTCCCGCGGCGCGGCGCCGACTGCAGGAACTGCTCGAACTGCGTCTTCCAGAATTTCGCCATGGCCGTCGTGCCGTGGCCGCGGGTTTCCTCGCTGGCCGGAATGATGAGCAGCTTGCCATTTTTCACACGTTTCATTTCGCGCTCCATGATGCCGGTCTCCGGCGGATTGCGCTCGTCGTCGGCGGAATTGATCGCCAGAAGCGGAGCCGTGATCTTCTCGAGTCCGGGGGAGGCGTTGTAGTCGCGCGACGAATCCCACTGGTAGAGAAAGTTGTTGGCGTCGGTGGTGAACGGCGCGGTCATCCTATCCGCCACCATCTTGTCGGCCGCCTCGCGGGTCGGCGCGACCTTCTGATAGGCGAGCGTTCCCCCGCTGGTGGTGATTCCATAAAAAACATTGGCGTATCGAAAGGCGCGGGGCTGCTCGGTGTAGTCGCCGTTCTTCCAATCCGGGTCGTTTCGGATCGAGTCGGTCAGCATGCGGCGCGTCATCCAGTTGCGGCTTGACATCTCCGTCGATTGCGACGCCATCGGTACGAGCGCGTCCATGAAATCGGGATAGGTTGAGCCCCACATCCATGTCTGCATGCCGCCCATGGAGTTGCCGATCACCAGACGAAGGTGGCGAAGGCCAAGGCCCTCCGTCACGAGCCTGTATTGCGCCTGCACCATGTCGGCGTAGTTATAGAGAGGGAACTTGGCGCGCAGCCCGTCGGACGGTTTCGTCGATTTCCCGGTCCCGAGCGCGTCCGGGATGATGATGAAATATTTCGTTGCATCGAGCGGCTGACCAGGACCGAAAAGCTCCCCCGCGAAGCTGCCCGTCAACATCTGCGCCGCAGACCCCGACGTGCCATGCAGGACCAGGACGGGTTCGCCCGACGGCTCGCCGACCGTCGTATAGGCGAGCTTGACGTCGGGCAGCGTTTCGCCGGTGTGGAATTTGAACTCCTTCGCCACCCAGACAGATTCCTTCGGCGCCGGATAGCCCTGCGCGCCCGCGGTAGACGCGGTGAGCGCGAGCGTCGCGGCGATGGCCGCGGTTCGAAGCCAATCGACGATACCCATGCTGACCTCCCTGACTTCTTTGCGTGATCGGAAACGTGATCGCCCGCGCATCCCGACACGCCACCTTCGCCCAGGGCGAGCAGAAATCAAGCTGACCTTGCTCAACCCCGCTCTGCGCTTGCAGGCGTACTCGCGCCCGTCGCCTTGCGAACCTCCGGCGCGACCTTGGCGCCCATGAGTTCAATCGAGCGCATCACCTTGTCGTGCGGCATCGCGCCAAGGCTCATCTGAATGAGAAAACGGTCGAGGCCGCCGAAAATATCATGCTGGAACAGAATCTTCTCGACCACTTGTTGCGGGCTTCCCACCAGGAGATGCCCGCGCAAATCGGTGGATGCTTCCACTTGCGCGCGATTAGGCGGCGGCCAGCCGCGCTCGCGGCCGATGCGGCCCATCACCTCCGCATAGGAAGGATAAAAAATGTCCATCGCCGATTCCGATTCATCGGCGATGAAGCCGTGCGAATTGATGCCGACGCGAAGTTGCGCTTCGTCCTGGCCTGTCCGGCGCGCCGCTTCGTGATAGATGTCGACAAACGGCCTGAACCTTTCGGGCTGGCCGCCGATGATAGCAAGCGCGAGCGGCAGGCCGAGCGCTCCGGCGCGCGCCGCCGACTGGGGCGTGCCGCCGACTGCAATCCAGATGGGAATCTTTCGTTCCGGGCGCGGATAGACGCCCCGATCGTCGATCGCTGCGCGATGACCGCCGGGCCAGGTCACGCGTTCGCTGTCGCGGATGCGCAGGAGAAGCTCGAGATTCTCGGCGAACAACGTGTCGTAATCGTCGAGATTCTGTCCGAACAGCGGGAAGGACTCGATGAAGGAGCCGCGGCCGGCCATGATTTCCGCCCGACCGCCCGACAAAAGGTCAAGCGTCGCGAACTGCTGGAACACGCGCACCGGATCGTCGGACGACAGCACCGTCACGGCGCTGCTCAGCGCGATGCGCGTCGTTCGCTCCGCCGCCGCTGCAAGCGGTATCGTCGGCGCGGAGACGGCGTAGTCCGGCCGGTGATGCTCGCCGATGCCGAACACATCCAGTCCAGCCTGATCGGCGAGTTCGATCTCCTCAATGAGATTGCGCAATCGTTGACGCGGCGACATCGATGCGCCGGTTTTCGGATCAGGCGCAATGTCCGCGAATGTATAGACGCCGAGCTGCATGCCGACTCCTCGGCCGTTCCCCTGGCTATGAAGCGGCTCGCTCGCAAGCGGGCACAGGC
>JBEVKO010000029.1:0-6239 GCA_040509705.1 Beijerinckiaceae bacterium | reverse complement strand
AAGGTCGCGACCGACGCCGAACAATTCACCGATGTAAGAATGCCGATATAGTTGCGCGTGCCGACCTTGCCATCGGCGCGACGATAGCCTTCGAACGTCGCCCGCTCCTCAAGCGGGAGAATGATCTCGTTCTTCGCCTCGGCGGCGAAGCGATAGTCGCGGCCGAAATCGCCATGCACGCCGCCCATGCCGCAATTGTGCTCGTGGACCCATTGGCCCGGCGCGATCGCCTTCGATGCGAAGCCGATGATCTGGCCGAACTTGCGGACCGGCGCGCCTTCGTCGATCGCGACGGTCGCAAGCTTGTGGCCGCGCGGCACGCGCTCAGCGACGCGCGCGCCTTCGATCTCGGCGCCGGGCTCAAGCGGATCGACGGCGACGACGACGTTGTCGGAAGGATTGAGGCGCACGACGCGCGCCGGCTTGGCTGGGGCATTCATGGCTTGTTCTCACTTGGCTTGGTCGCAACCGGACCGGAGGGCGCGGCCAGGCGTTTCCATCGTCCGCCATTCTGTGCAAACCTCGCGCTCCCGAGCAACGGGGGCAACGAGGAATCATCCATGAGCAGCGGCTGGATCATTCTCATCATTCTCGCTGGCCTCGTCCTCTGGGGCATCGGCCTCTATAACGGCCTCGTCACGCGACGCCAGCGGGTCAATCAGGCTTTCGCCGACGTCGACGTGCAGCTCAAGCAGCGACACGATCTGATCCCTAATCTCGTCGAAACCGTGAAGGGGTACGCCGCCCACGAGAAGGGCACGCTGGAGGCGGTGATTCAGGCCCGCAACTCCGCCCTGGCGGCGCCGCAAGGGTCGCCGCAGCAGGCGCAGGCCGAGGCCCAGCTCACCGGGGCGCTCGGACGGCTCATCGCCCTCGGCGAAGCCTATCCCGACCTGAAGGCCAACACGAATTTCCAGCAACTCCAGTCCGAGCTGTCGGATATCGAGAACAAGCTCGCGGCCGCGCGCCGTTTCTTCAACAATTCGGTCAGCGAGTACAACGCCGCGATCGAAACCTTCCCGGCGGTCTTCCTTGCGCGTCAGTTCGCGTTCCTGCCGCGCGAATTCTTCGATGTCGGAGAGGAGGGGCGCAAATCGATGGATGCTCCGCCCACCGTGCAGTTCTGATCCGGGCAAGGCGCGATGGCCGCCGCCTTCGGGCTCTACACGCACATCCAGGCCAACCGCCGGCGATCGGTCATCCTGATCGTCGGCCTGTCCGCGCTCATTCTCGTCGTCGCCTTCGCCGCCAATCTCATTGGCGAGGCGCTGATCGGACGATCCTACACGCTTGAGGGAATGCTGAGGGACGCAGCCGCGCGCACGCTCACAGTGTCTCCCCTTGTCGCCATCGGGGTCGCGGTCTGGGTCGCCATTTCCTGGAAGCTGCATCAGTGGCTGATCGACAAGGTGACCGACGGCCACAAGCTGAGCCGCTCCGATGCGCCCGAGCTCTACAATTTGCTTGAGAACCTATGCATCTCGCGGGGCGTGACCATGCCGAGCCTGCGCATCGTCGAGACCGATGCGCTCAACGCCTTCGCCACCGGCCTCACCGAGAAGCAGTATTCCATTTCCGTGACGCGAGGGCTGGTGAATGCGCTCGATCGGCGCGAAGTCGAAGCGGTGCTTGCGCACGAGCTCACCCACATCCGCAACGGCGATGTCCGGGTCATGGTGATCGCCGCGGTGATCGCGGGAATCGTCACCTTCTTCGGCGAGCTCGTTTTCCGGCTCATCATGCATGGTTCGGCCGTCAATATTCGCGGCCGCGGCAACACCGACGAGGAGCGACGCAGCGGCGCCGGCGCGGCGATGGCGGCGATCGCGATTGCGATGCTGCTGATCGCCGGCGCCTGGTTCCTGTCGCTGGCGCTCCGCTTCGCCCTTTCGCGATCGCGCGAATTCCTGGCGGACGCCGGCGCGGCGGAGTTGACGAAGAATCCGGACGCGATGATATCGGCGCTCCTGAAGATCTCCGGCCGCGCCGAGATTCCGCAGGTGCCGTCGGGCGTCATGGAAATGTGCATCGAAAATCACAAGGCGGGCATCGCCGATCTGTTTGCGACGCATCCGCCGATCGAGCAACGCATCGAGGCGCTGGTTCAGCACGCCGGCGGGCACATGCCGATTGAGGCGGCGCAACAGCTTCCGCCGTCGTTTCCTTCAGCTCCCGGGCCGTGGGGCCCGCGCGGCGCCTGATCGTTTCACATTCACCCCGTTACATCGTGAGCAAAGTCATGAAACTTGATCCTGCCGCAACATTGCCCGTCGACGGGACGAAAGGCGCGCTCGCCGGCCGCGTCTGGCGGCCCGATGTCGACGGCCCCTCTGTCGTCGCTCTGCGCGGCGACGATGTCGTCGACGTCACGCGCGCCTTTCCCACGGTGCGCGATCTGTGCGAGACCGATGATCCCGCGCGCTCGCTTGCGGGCGCAGCCGGCGAGCGCATCGGCTCCGTCGCCGAGATCATCGCCAATTCAGCGCCCGACGGTCGAAACAATGCGAAACCGTGGCTGATCGCGCCGATCGACCTGCAGGCGGTGAAGGCCGCCGGCGTGACCTTCGCGATCTCGACTCTTGAACGCGTCATTGAGGAGCGCGCGCGCGGCGATCTCAACGCAGCGGCCACGATTCGCGTTGAGGTCAACAAGCTGATCGGCGGCGATCTTGCGACGTTGAAGCCTGGTTCGCCCGAAGCGATGCGGCTCAAGGACCTGCTGATACAAAAGGGCTGGTGGAGCCAGTATCTTGAAGTCGCGATCGGCCCCGACGCGGAGATCTTCACGAAATGCCAGCCCATGGCGTCGATCGGGCCGGGCGCCGATGCGGGTCTCAATCCCGGCTCGAGCTGGAACAATCCGGAGCCGGAAGTCGTGATGGTGACGTCCTCGCGCGGAAAGATCGTCGGCGCGACCCTCGGCAACGACGTCAACCTGCGCGACTTCGAGGGGAGGTCCGCTCTGCTTCTCTCGAAGGCGAAGGACAACAATGCGTCATCGTCCGTTGGCCCGTTCATCCGCTTTTTTGATGCAAGCTTCTCGATGGACGATGTGCGCGCGACGACGGTGACGCTGAGGGTCGAAGGTCCGGAAGGCTTCGTGCTGCAAGGCTCTTCGTCGATCAGCAAGATCAGTCGCGATCCGACCGACCTCGTCGCGCAGGCGATCAACAGGAACCACCAGTATCCCGACGGCATCGTCTTGTTCCTCGGCACGATGTTCGCGCCGATCGAGGATCGCGATGCGCCGGGCAAGGGGTTCACGCACAAGCATGGCGATATCGTCACGATCGCCGCGCCGAAGCTGGGAAGCCTCGTCAACCGCATGAAATCGAGCGCCGACTGCCCGCCCTGGGAGTTCGGGCTCGGCGCGCTGATGCGCAACCTGTCGAAGCGGGGGCTCCTCTAGGCCAGGGAACCTTTGTCCGAACCCGGCGTTTTCAAGGCATCCGGCGCGGCTTCGCGCGCCCTCGCAACGATCGAGGTAACATCATGGATTCCTTGCTCAAAGGTGGCGTATTGTGGCTGTTGGGCGTGCCGATCCTCGGCGTGATCCTACTGAAGCTTATCGGCTGGATCTGATTAGATTACATTGCGCTCTAACAACGGCGCTTTCCTCGCGATTCGGTCATAGGAGAAATCCGAAAGATCGAGCGTGAGGAAGCGGTCGTTGATGATGAGCTCCGACAGTCCGCGGCCAACAGCCGGCGACTGCTGCAATCCATGTCCTGAATAGCCATTGCAAAGATAGAAATTCTGAACGCCCGGCGCGCAGCCGACTATCGCGTTGTGATCGAATAAATTCATGTCGTAGTGCCCGGCCCACGCGCGTCCCGTGCGAACGCGCTCGAAGGCCGGAATTCGAGACGCGAGCGCCGGCCAGACCACGTCGTCCCACTGCGACCATTCCACCTCGAAATCATCCCCTGCATCCGTCGCATCGCCATCGGCCGGCGAATAGCCCCCGATGAAGCCTTCGCCTTCAGGTCTGCACCATACGCCCGAGGTGTCGATCGACAGCGGCGCATTCGCGATGCGGTCAGGACATGTCCAGGAAAACACGCAGCGCTTCTTGGCGTACACGGGAATTTCGAGTCCGGCGCTGGCGGCGATGCGCCGCCCGCCCGATGCGCCGGCGCAATTGACGAATACGTCGCCCGCGACGGCCGTCCCCTTTTTGAGCTGCGCCGCCAAGATCCGGCCGCCGCGCATGTCGAACGCGTCGACTTCGCCAGCGATGTAGTCCGCGCCCAGTTCGCGCGCCTTCTTCCGGAAGGCCTGCATCAGGCCCCAGCCGTCGAACCAGCCTTCGCCGGTGCGCCCCCAGGAGCCGAGCGCGACATCCGCCGTCGCGAGATGCGGGAAGCGCGCGCTCAGTGCGGAGCGATCGAGGAGCACGATGTCCGCCCCGGCGCCGCGTTGCAGCGCGTTGCTCTCGCGCAGAATGTCGGCGCCGGCCTCAGTCGCAAGATAGAGGTAGCCGCCCTCGCGAAGACCAACGTCGGGCGCATCGTCTTTCGTCGCGAGACGCGCGCCGATGTCGCGCAGGAAGCCGACGCCGTAGAGCGAAACGTCGATATTGACGCGCGTCGAGAATTGCTGGCGAATCGAGGCCGCAGACAGCGCCGAAGCGGAACGCTCGTAGCTCGGATCCTTCTCGATAACCGTGACGCGCCCCGAGAAGCCCTTGTCCATCAGCAGGTGGCACGCGACCGACGAGCCCATGGCCGCCCCGCCGATCACCACCACATGCGCCTTCGTCCTCATGCGTCGCGGCTCCCATGGAAAGCGTGCGCCATATCAAGTCGTTCGCGACGGCGATAGCTTCCGTCCGCGCCAGCCGGTTGCGTCGAGCGCACGGGGCGCGCAGACGGCCATGCTTGGCGGCGAGCGCCGAAGCCCTCGCCTTCCGGCGCCGCGAGCGCTATTGAGACGGCCAGTTCCGGCAATGGAGGCCGCCATGTCAGTCGCGACCAAAGCCAAGGACCGCCCGGCCGCCGCCGCCTTCGCGTGGGAAGACCCGTTCCTGATCGAGGAGCAATTCACCGAGGACGAGCGTCTCATCCGCGACGCCGCCCGGTCCTACGGGCAGGAGAAGCTTCTGCCCCGCGTCGCCGATATGTACATGAACGAGGGGACCGACCGCTCGATCTTCAACGAGATGGGCGAGATGGGCTTCCTCGGTCCGACCCTGCCGGAGGACTATGGCGGCGCCGGCGCCAACTATGTGAGTTACGGCCTTGTGGCCCGCGAGATCGAACGCATCGATTCAGGCTACCGGTCGATGATGAGCGTTCAGTCCTCGCTGGTGATGTACCCGATCTACGCCTATGGCGATGAAACCCAGCGCAGGAAATACCTGCCGAAGCTGGCAAGCGGCGAATGGGTCGGCTGCTTCGGCCTGACCGAACCCGACGCCGGCTCCGATCCCGGCGGCATGAAGACGCGCGCCGAGAAGGTCAGCGACGGCTATCGCCTCGTCGGCTCGAAAATGTGGATTTCCAATTCGCCGATCGCGGATGTCTTCGTCGTGTGGGCGAAGTCGGCTGCGCATGACAACCAGATCTGCGGCTTCGTGCTCGAAAAGGGGATGAAGGGACTTTCGGCGCCGAAGGTCGGCGGCAAGCTCTCACTCCGCGCCTCCATCACTGGCGAAGTCGTCATGGACGGCGTCATTGTCCCCGAGGGGAATCTCTTGCCGAACGTTTCCGGCCTGAAAGGTCCGTTCGGCTGTCTCAACCGGGCGCGCTACGGAATTTCCTGGGGCGCGATGGGCGCAGCGGAAGACTGTTTCTTCCGCGCGCGGCAGTATGGGCTCGATCGCAAGCAGTTCGGCCGTCCGCTCGCCAATACGCAGCTCTATCAGAAGAAGCTCGCGGACATGCAGACCGAGATCGCGCTCGGCCTGCAGGCGTCGTTGCGCGTCGGGCGCCTCTTCGACGAGGGCAAGGTCGCGCCCGAGATGATCTCGATCGTCAAGCGCAACAATTGCGGCAAGGCGCTCGATATCGCGCGAATGGCGCGCGACATGCACGGCGGCAACGGCATCCAGATCGAGTATCATGTGATGCGCCACGCGCAGAATCTCGAGACGGTGAACACCTATGAGGGCGCGCATGACGTGCATGCGCTGATCCTCGGTCGCGCGATTACGGGCTTGCAGGCGTTTTTCTGAGCGGACGCTTCAGGCAGAGCAGGAAAAGATCGGCTCGCCGAGCGCGTTCCGATCTACCTCGACG
>JBEVKO010000028.1:0-8228 GCA_040509705.1 Beijerinckiaceae bacterium | reverse complement strand
GCCGACCGCTATCGGCGCCGCGGAAGACGAGCGATTTGACGATCTGCGCGACGCCGCAGCCACAGGCGCGCGCCGCATCTTCCGCCGTGCGCGCGCTCGATGGCGTCTCACGCATCTCAACTGAAATTCCAGCCGCCGCAGCGGCCGCTGCTACGCGCCGGGCTGCGGCGGGCAGTGAGGAAATCATCGCATCGGCCTTCGGATTGAGCGGGGGATATTGCAACGGGTCGGGCGCCTTCTTTCATTCGTCATCCCGGAAATCGCGCAGCGATTGTCCGGGACCCATCGTGCAACAAAAGGCATTAGTTCCGGGCTCGCGCGATGCGCGCCCCGGAATGACGGCGGGAGGAAATCGAGAGCGCCTTAACTCATTCAGTCCTGCCGGACATCGCATCAGGCGTTCCTGACGGACTTCCAATCCGTCAGCCGCTCCGCAACGAGCGCCGCGCGCTTTTGACTTTCGGGACCGTCCAGAATGACGATGTCGTCCGGATTGGCGCGCCAGTAGACGCCGGAGGTGCGCGCATTCACCTGCGGATCTGAATCCGCGCGCGTCGTGAAGTAGCCGGATGCGCGGTCTTCGGATTCCAGCCGGATCTCGCCAACTCCGTCGAGCTGCGGCGCATTCGGATCCAGCGGTCGCTCGCCCTTCCAGTAGTAGAAGATGCCGGAGGACTTTTCCTTCTCCTTCACCGCCTCGCTCCAGTATCTCGCCGAGAGGCTTCCATCCTCGCGCCATGAACGGCCCGACAACTCCAGCGCGCCGTAGCGATCGCGCGAAATCTTCAGGAGGCTCAGCGCGGAAGGCTCCTTTGCAGTGCGCTCGGTCAATGAGAACTGCCACCATGCGCCCTCGATGCGAGTCATGCGGCCTTCGTTCTCGATTGCTTTGCGGACTTTCTGGTTGATGATCCTCATCTCCGACGGCGTCATCGCGTCGGCGTAGCGCACGCATGTAAGGCCGAGGAGGTCGCTCGGAAGCTTCGCTCCGCCTGCATGGAGAATGAAGGTTCGGCGCATCCCCAGGACGCCGCCGAAAAGGCCGGCTTCGAACACGACGTTATCGCGCGGAGACGCTTGACCCGACTGAGGCTGAGAGGAAGCTGACGGGCTGCTCGTCGTCCAGTCGTCCTGCGCAAAGACGAACGCCGCGAAATCGACTTCGCGGGTGAGTTCAAGGAGGCGCTCCAGCGTCGACGTGCCAGGATTGAAGGACGTCGTCCACGGTTCGACGTGCGCGATGTCGCCGAGTCCGCGCGTCAATGCCTGAAGCAATTTCTCCTGCTTCCCTGACGAGCCCAAAAAGATTCGAGGCTTGTCCATCGGATCCTCCAGGAGTCCGCCGGCAGCATTGAGTGGCCAAGGCGCTGCAAATTTGATTGCAGCGGGGAGACCGTGTCAAACAGGCGCCGCGCGGAAGGACGGCTTTCCCCGCGCACGCAAAAAAATCAGTCCTGCTTCTCGTCGTCCTTCTTCACGCCGGCCTGCGCTGCGACTTCGGCGGCGAAGTCGGAGGATTCCTTCTCGATGCCTTCGCCGAGCGCGTAGCGCACGAAGCCCGCGACCTTGATCGGGCCGCCGATTTTCCCTTCGAGCTCCTTCACCGCCTGCGCGATGGATTTGCCGCCATGCTCGGCGTGGATCGACGCCTGCTCAAGGAGGCAATTCTCCTTGGCGAAGCTCTTGAGGCCCGACTCGGCGATCTTCTCGATCACATGGGCAGGCTTGCCCGCGTTCTTATCGGCGAGAATCGCCTTTTCGCGCGCGATCACATCGGCCGGAACGCCGGCGAGGTCGAGCGCCACCGGATTGGTCGCCGCGACATGCATCGCGATCTGGCGGCCGAGCAGAGCAAGCTCGGTCTTGTCGCCAGGCGATTCAAGCGCGACCAGCACGCCGATCTTGCCCAGGCCCTCGCCGGCCGCGTTGTGCATGTAGGACGCGACAGCGCCCTGCCCCACCGACAGAACCGCAGCGCGGCGCAGCGTCATGTTCTCGCCGATGGTCGCGATGGCCGAATTGATCGCATCGCCGATCGTGCCGGCGCCTGCCTTCGACGCCTTGATCGCCTCGACGTCGGAGTCGTGCTTCAGCGCGGCGTGCGCCACCATCTTCACGAGGCCCTGGAACTGCTCGTTGCGCGCGACGAAGTCGGTTTCGGAATTGACCTCGACGATGGCGGCCTTCGCGCCGTCCGCCCAGACCCCGATCAGGCCTTCCGCCGCAACGCGGCCGGATTTCTTCGCGGCCTTCGAGAGGCCCTTCTTGCGCAGCCAGTCGATCGCCGCCTCGATATCGCCGTTGGTTTCGTTGAGCGCGGTCTTGCAATCCATCATGCCGGCGCCGGTTTTCTCGCGCAGCTCTTTCACCATCGCAGCGGTGATGTTCGCCATGAGTTGATCCTCTGAATCAAATTTGAAAGGCCCGACGATCCGAAATCGCCGGGCCGCAGGCGGACCCGAGCGGTCCGCGAAGGGTGTCGGCGACGCTTACGCCTCGAGCAGAGCCCTGGCCTGGGCGACCCAGCCGTCGCGCTCGATGCGGCCGTTGAGCTTCAACTCGGCGTCGAACTTCGCCACGTCGGCCGGCGTCATGGCGCCGAGCTGCCAATAGTGGAAGATGCCGCCTTCGTTGAGCTTCTTCTCGAGCTGCGGGCCGACGCCGGTGAGCTTGGAGAGATCGTCCGGCGCGCCGCGTGGAGCGGTGAGCGTCTCGAAGACGTCGACCGGGGCCTCGACGACCTCGGCCGCAGGCGCAGGCGCCACGTCGTTGGCCGGAATGACTTCCGTCATCGGAGCCTCCGACGCGCCGAGATCGACGCCCGCCGAGCCCTGGCCGCGGGCGATGCCGTCGATCGCCGCCTTGGCGATGAGATCGCAATAGAGCGCAATCGCGCGGCCCGCGTCATCGTTCGCGGGAACCGGGAAGGTGATGCCGTCGGGATCGCAATTGGTGTCGACGATGGCGACGACCGGAATGTTCAGGCGCCGCGCTTCCTTGATGGCGAGCTGCTCCTTGTTCGTATCGATCACGAAGATGAGTTCGGGAACGCCGCCCATGTCTTTGATGCCGCCGAGCGCGCGTTCGAGCTTGCCCTTCTCGCGCGAAAGCATCAGGCGCTCTTTCTTGGTGAGGCCCTGGCCGCCGCCGCCGCCGGCGAGAAGCTCATCGACCTTGCGCAGGCGGGTGATCGAGGCCGACACCGTTTTCCAGTTGGTCAGCGTGCCGCCGAGCCAGCGCGAATTCACAAAGAACTGCGCCGAGCGCTTCGCCGCGTCGGCGATCGCTTCGGACGCGCCGCGCTTGGTGCCGACGAATAGCACGCGGCCGCCGCCGGAAACCGTGTCGGACACAGCCTGCAGCGCACGATGGAGCATCGGCACGGTCTGGGCGAGATCGATGATGTGGATGTTGTTGCGCGTGCCGAAGATGTACTGAGCCATCTTCGGGTTCCAGCGATGGGACTGGTGACCGAAATGAGCGCCGGCTTCCAAAAGCGAGCGCATGGAAAAATCAGGAAGAGCCATATCTGCCTTCTCCGGTTGGACGTCGGCGGAGGCTGGCTGGGCTTTTGACCCTGCCACCGGATGGAATCCCGATTGGGACCCCGATCTCCGCCTGTGGGATGGGTGGGCCGTTACAGGAACCACGGCCCTATTGCAAGCGGCGGCCAGCGCGACAATCCGCGCGTCCCTGTCGATTGGGCAGGCGTGGCGCGCGGCCGGCCCCCTGGCATGTGTTGATCGGGGATCGCCTGGCGGATCCGGCGTCGCAGGAAGGGGCCAGTTGGTCCCCTTCCCATTTCAAGGACTTCTCAAGGACTTCTCAGATTCGCACTGGGCGCGCAGCCTACTTTAAACGCCGAGCCCGCCGACGAGCATGTATTTGATCTCCACGAACTCATCGATCCCGTGGTGCGATCCTTCGCGTCCAAGGCCTGATTCCTTGACGCCGCCGAACGGCGCGACTTCCGTGCCGAGGATCGGCGCATTGACGCCCACCATGCCGTATTCGAGCGCGTCGGCGACGCGGAATGCGCGGCCGAGATCCTTCGTATAGAAATAGCTCGCGAGTCCGTACTGCGTCGCATTCGCCATCTCGACCACTTCATCCTCATCCTTGAAGCGATAGACGGCCGCCACCGGTCCGAATGTTTCTTCACGCGTTACAAGCATCTTGGTCGTGACGCCGGACAGAACGGTCGGCTCATAGAAGGTGCGGCCCAGCGCGTGCCGGCGGCCGCCGACGACGACCTTTGCGCCCTGCTGCACGGCGTCGGCCACGTGACGCTCAACCTTCTCGATCGCCTTCTTGTTGATCAACGGACCCTGCACGACGCCAACCTCGGCGCCGTTGCCGACCTTCAGCTTGATCACCTCGGAAGCGAACTTTTCGACGAAGCGATCATAGATCCCGTCCTGGACATAGAGTCGGTTCGTGCAGACGCAGGTTTGTCCCATGTTGCGATATTTGGCGATGATCGCGCCTTCGACCGCCTTCTCGAGATCGGCGTCATCGAAGACGATGAAGGGCGCGTTGCCGCCGAGTTCGAGGCCGACTCTCTTCACGGTATCGGCAGCCTGCTTCATCAGCAGCTTGCCGACCGGCGTTGAGCCGGTGAACCCCACGAAGCGCACGGCGGGGTGGGACGTCATCACGCCGCCGATCGCCGCTGCGTCGCCCGTCACGATATTGAGCACGCCATTCGGAAAGCCGGCGCGCGACGCCAGTTCAGCGAGCGCAAGCGCCGTCAGCGGAGTGTCGGGCGCAGGCTTGATCACGAAGGTGCAGCCCGCGGCGAGCCCGGGCGAGCACTTGCGCGTGATCATCGCAGCCGGAAAATTCCACGGCGTGATCGCGGCGCATACGCCGATCGGCTGCTTCTGTACGATGATGCGCGAACCGGGGAACGGCGAGGGAATGGTCTCGCCATAGATGCGCTTCGCCTCCTCTGCGTAGAATTCGACGAAGGACGCGGCATAGGCCACCTCGCCTCGCGCTTCCGTCAGCGGCTTGCCCTGTTCGGCGGTCATGATCTGCGCAATGTCCTCCTGGTTCGCCATGATCAGATCGAACCATTTGCGCAGGATCGTTGAGCGCTCCTTGGCGCTCTTCTTCGCCCACGGCTTGAAAGCGGCGGCCGCGGCGCCGATGGCGTCCGTGGTTTCAGACGCGCCGAAGCGCGGGACGCTCGCCAGCGCCTCGCCGGTCGCGGGGTTGTCGATCGGGTCGGCCGGCTGGCCGATCCACGCCCCGTTGACGAAACATTGGGATTTCAGAAGGGACGGATCCTTAAGCTGCATGGCGCACCGGTATAGCTTGCGTTGGGCTGGGCGCGCCTTAGCACGACGCCGGGCGCCTCGGAAATCAGGAGGGTTGGCGCTTGACGCGCCGATGTGTCATCGGCGACAGGACGGACGGAAGGCGACATGAGCTGGCGGCACGGATCCGGCGAGAAGCGCGGCTATCATCACGGCAACTTGCGCGAGGCGCTGGTCGCCGCAGCGCTGGACCTCATTTCAACGAAGGGGCCGGCGGGCTTCACCTTCGCAGAGGCGGCGCGTCAGGCCGGGGTCAGCCCCGCGGCCCCCTACCGGCACTTTCGCGATCGCGATACGCTCATTGCCGACGTCGCGCGGCGCGGCTTCGAGCTCTTCTACGAGGCGCTGGCGGGCGCCTGGGACGACGGCAAGCCGGAGCCGCTCGCTGCGCTGATGCGGCTGGGGCGCGCCTATCTGAGCTTCGCCCGCGCTGAACCAGCCTACTATGCGGCCATGTTCGAAGCGGGCGTCGCGATCGGAGACCACCCGGAGTCCCGCGACGCGTCGGATCGCGCCTTCGGCGTACTTCGCAACGCGTGCGAGGCGGTGAGCGCTGCGATGCCCGCCGCGAGGCGGCCGCCGGCGCTGATGATGGCGCTTCACATCTGGTCGCTTTCGCACGGCGTCGCGAGCCTCTTCGCCCGCGGCGACGGCGCGCGCCGCCCATTGCCCATGCCGGCCGAGGATCTGCTCGACGCTGGCGTGCTGATCTATCTCGACGGATTGGGCGCGCGGTCCGGCGCGCCCTGAGCCTTACATGCTCGATATCTGCTGACCGTTGCGCGCGCTCTGCAAGGCGTGCTGCAACTGCGTGCGCTCCCTGCGATCGGCTTCCAACGCGCCTTCCGCCAGCGCCCGCAGCACCTTCTCGTGCTCCAGATGCTCGGTGAGCGTCTTCACCGTCTCGTCCAGGCGCTCGCGATCGTCCTGGAACCGGTCCGCTTCGCCGGTCATGCGCAACTGAGTAGATTCGAGCTGCTGGCTGAGCCTGCGGATTTCGGCCTCTTTTTCCTTGATCTCCTTCAGCAACGGCTTCATGCGCTGCAGAACAGTCTCATGCGCCCTTTCATGTTCGGCGGATTTCTCCGCAAGCTCGCTGCTCATCGCCTCAGCGGCCTGAAGCTTCTGCTCGAACACCGAGGCGGCGGCCAACGCATCCTGCGTCTTGCGCTCCTCGAGGCGAGCTTCGTCGAGCTTGAGCTGGAGCTCGTCGCGGGATTCCGCCAGAAGACGGTTGGTGACTTCCGACGACGACTTCAGGTGGTCGAGCTGCGACTGCAGCGCCGACACGTCCGAACTATGCGCATCCGTCGCCTGCTGCCACAGCGCGCGCATGCGCGTATGCTCGGCCTGCAGCTTCGCAATGTCGGCTTCGCGCACCGCTAGTTGCTGACGCGCGCTCTCCCACGCGATGTTGGCGTCCTCCATGTCGGTCTTCATCCGCGCGGTCTGCGCCTGGCTGTCGGCGAGCGACGATTGCAGTGACATATTGTTCTGCTCGAGCACTGCGATGCGATGGCGTTCGCTCGATAGTTCCGACTGCGCGCCGGACAGCGTGGCGTCCACATCGAGCATGCGCTGTTGCGTGGCGCGCAATTCATCGGTCAGGAAGCTGACGCGGAAATTGAGGTCGTTGCGCTCCTGCTCGCCGCTCGCGGCCAGAGCCTTCGTTTCCTTGAGTTCCTGCTCAAGTTCCTCAATGCGCGTTTCCGACGTCGAGGCGAGGAGATTGAGGCGCTCGGCTTCCGTCCTCAGCACGCTGTTGTCCGCCTTGTGGATTTCGCTCTCGTCAGAGAGCGCTTTCATGCGCGCCTTCAATTCAAGATGCGCGTCGCGCTCGATCGCGAAGATGGCGTTGCGCTGGATAAGTTCCGATTTTGTCTGCTCAAGCTCCCGAATGAGAGCGTCGACCTGTCCGAAGACGATTGCTAGATCCTCGCCCAGCGTCGCCGCGTTGGCGACCTTGGCGACGATGTCCTGACACCGGTTTCGGATGCTCTCATTGTCGCGCCCGACAATGTCCAGCTCGTTCGCCGACAGCTGCACTTTCTCCAGCAGGGACTGCAGATCAGGTGAGTTCTGCTCCGGCATTTCGATGGTTGACGGAAGTGGAGCAACCTCTGAGCGCGCAGCGCCGGCGGGGGCCACGGTCGTAGCTCGACTCATCATGCCAAACATTGCGGTTCCCTCGATACTCGAACTAGCCGGCACAAAGGGTCGATCTGTCTCCCTTCCATGCCGACGCTAAGGTAAGTTGGTTTCTTCGTTCCTTTCAAACTTTACACATCGTTAACCCTAAGATCGCCGGGACTTCGCTTTTTGTCTACTGGGCGACCCCGCCTCAATTGAGGCGGAATTGCCCTGGGACAGGCCCATGCAACTTTCCGTTGGCGGATTCTTGACAGCGTCCGAGCGGCGCATTATGTGAATGTTATTAACATTGACATCAGAGGGATCGATGACCGACTTCGCTGAACGACGATACGACATCCGTCTCAAGCTCGACGAACTGGGGCGTCCCGCCTGGATCGCGCTGATGGTTCTCGGGTTCATCCTATTCTGGCCTCTCGGCCTCGGACTTCTCTTCTACATCATATGGAGCGGACGCATGGGTTGCGGACATCGGCGCTATGGCGCCTCGGATGAAGAACGGCGCGCGCATTGGGAGCGCAAAATGGGGCGCATGCAGGAAAAAATGTCGCGCTGGGCCGGCGGCCCGTCGCGCGGATTTGCGCCCACCGGCAACCGCGCCTTCGACGAGTATCGGGAATCGATGATGAAGCGGCTTGAGGATGAGGCGCAGGAGTTCCAGGATTTCCTGTCCCGCCTCAGAATGGCGCGCGACAAGGCCGAGTTCGATCAATACATGTCCGACCGGCAATCCCGCGGCGACCGCGGCGACCAAGG
>JBEVKO010000027.1:0-3167 GCA_040509705.1 Beijerinckiaceae bacterium | reverse complement strand
GACCTCATCACCAAGAACTCGCCGGAGGTCGTGTGGCGAGACTATGGCGGATGGCTGATCGCCGGCGCAATCGTCGTCCTCGTATTCAGGCCGCTGGTCTATTTCGCCAACCATGCGGTGGTGGACCAGATCGTGGTTCCGCAGATCACGAACCGGATCCGCTGGCGCAGCCATGTCTATACGCTCGGACATGCGCTGAGCTATTTTCAGAACGACTTCGCCGGGCGCCTCGCGTCGCGCGTCATCCAGTCCGGCCAGTCGGTGCGCAGCGCGAGCGTCGAGGTCATCGACGATCTGTGGTACGTGCTGGTGTTCGCGTTCGTCGCGCTCGGCTTCTTCGGCCACATCAGCCTCCTGCTCGCGACGCCCATCGTCGTCTGGATGGCGTGCTACATCGCGCTTCTGGCCTATTTCGTGCCGCGGGCGCGCACGCGCTCGGAAGCGAATTCGTTGTCGCGATCAGGCGCAACCGGCCGCATCGTCGACAGTTACACGAACATTGCGACGGTGAAGCTGTTCGCGCGCGGCGACATCGAACGCTCTTCGGTGCGCGAGGCGTTGGGGCGCTGGGCCACCACGTTCCTCGATCTCACGCGTCTTATCACCGGCGCCGTCACCATCCTGCAGACGCTGAACAGCGCGCTCATTGTCGTCACGATCGGACTTTCGCTGCGGTTGTGGTCGGACGGGCAGATGACCCCTGGCGAGGTCGCGGCGACGACCGCGATCGTTCTGCGCCTGGTGCAGATGTCGGGCTGGGTGATCAACCTGGTGCGCGGCATCTTCGAGGAGATCGGTTCGGTGCAAGAGGCGATGAACACAATCGCAAGACCGCACACGCTTCTAGACGAGCCCGGAGCGCAGCCGCTGGCGGTCACGCGCGGCGAAATCGTCTTCGACAAGGTTACCTTCCACTATGGCAAGGGCGCGGGCGTGATCGAGCAGCTCAGCCTGACGATCAGGCCGGGCGAGAAGGTGGGCGTTGTCGGCCCGTCGGGCGCCGGCAAGTCGACTCTGATGAATCTTCTCCTGCGCCTGCACGACGTCGAAGGCGGGCGCATCCTGATCGACGGGCAGAATGTCGCAAACGTGGCGCAGGACAGCTTGCGCGAAGCGATCGGCGTCGTGACGCAGGATACGTCGCTGCTGCATCGCTCGATCCGCGAGAACATTGCTTACGGACGTCCGTCATCGACGATGAGCGAGATCGAGGCGGCGGCGACGTTGGCGCGCGCCGACGGCTTCATCGACGAACTGCGCGATCTCGATGGGCGCGAAGGGTATGATTCGCGCGTCGGCGAACGCGGCGTGAAACTGTCCGGCGGACAGCGACAACGCATCGCCATTGCGCGCGTCATTCTCAAGGACGCGCCGATCCTGGTGCTCGACGAGGCGACGTC
Source organism: Beijerinckiaceae bacterium (assembly GCA_040509705.1). Taxonomy (GTDB): domain Bacteria; phylum Pseudomonadota; class Alphaproteobacteria; order Rhizobiales; family Beijerinckiaceae; genus Terrirubrum. The sequence goes on along the minus strand of JBEVKO010000027.1, from coordinate 1,767 downwards.
AGCGCTGGATTCCGAGATTGAAGCGGCGATCCAGGAAGGACTTGAAACGCTGATGCGCGGGAAAACGGTGATCGCCATCGCGCACAGGCTCTCGACCATCGCCGCGCTCGATCGTCTCATCGTCATGGACGAGGGCCGCATCGTCGAAGAGGGAACGCACGCCGAACTCATCGCGCGCGGCGGCCTCTACGCCGCTCTGTGGGCGCGCCAGTCCGGCGGCTTCATCGGGCGCGACCGAGTGGCGGAGGCGCAGGCGGAGGCGCAGGCAGAAGCGGCGCAGTAAGAGCTACCGACGGGAATGGGCGCCGCGCCCCAGAAGATAAGCGGCGATCGCGAGAACCTGGATGATCGTCGCAGCGACAAACAGCGCCGGCGCTGCGCCTGTGCTTTCCCCGCCGCTCGTAACGTCGCGCAACAGGCCGAAGGCCGCGGGACCGAAGGCGTAGATCGCCTGCGCGATCGACGTGGCTAGCGCGACGACGCGCGGAACGTCGTCGGGCGCGAACTCGGCCTGAGCGATCAAAGGCGGCAGCGACGTCACATTGCCGATGCCGACGCCGAAGAGAATGACGCCGAGAACAAGGAGCGGGATATTCGCGCCACCGGCGAGAAGAAGAGCGACGCAACCCGCAATCTGTATGGCGTAGTTGAGCGACGCGACGACGCGCCGGTCCGCATCTGGCGGCATCAGCCAACCGACGAGCGTGCGGCCGAGGATGGCGGCGACGGTCGCCAGTCCCACGACGAGACCGGCCGCTTGGGCTCCCATCGCAGGCACGAGCAGAGAAAAGAGGTGCGCAACCAACGCCGCCTGCGCGAAGAGGCCGAGGGTCATTCCCAGCGAGAGCGTGACGAACGCCGGATCCCGAGCCAGCCTGTCGACCTTTCCGCGCGGTGCGGCGATCGACGTCGTGCGCGCGACCGCAGCGTCGAGGCCGTCGACGGCAAGTCCCATGCTGGCGGGCGTGCGCGTAAGAATGCTCGCTGCGAGCGCAGCGACGACGCATGTCGTGACGACGCCGACGACGAGGGTTGAGTTCAAAAAGCCGAGGGCGCCGATTAGCGCAACCCAGAGCGGAGAGAAAACGATGCCCCCGACGCTGGCGCCGTTGAACGCCATCGAGAGCGCCGCCGGGCGCTTCGCCGCGAACCAGGGCGACACCATCGCATTGATCGCCGCTGCGCCGAGCGTCACCCAGCCCGCGCCGCTGAACATCGTCGCGAGAAAAAGCTGCCAGGGTTCTCGCGCCGCAGCCCAGCCGACGACCCCTACCGAGAGGATCGCAGCGCCGCCAATCGTCGTCACGGGGAGGCCGAATGCGCTGTGCAGCCGCGGCAGATTCGCGACGACGATCGCGCCGGTCAGGAAATGCAGCGTGACGGCGGTCGAGACCAGAGTGACCGACCAGCCGCGCGCGTCCTGCACGGCTTTCAGGTAGACTGGGGGCCCGTAGAAGCCGAGTCCCCAGCCGAAAATGGCGATGACGAATGCGGCTGCGACGACGGTCCAGCCATAGAAACGGTTGGCGGCGATGGGGCGCATGAATGTTCTTCCCGCAGCGAATCAGACGCAGTTCCGTCTTTCCTCGGACCTACGGCGCGATCCGACGCCGAAGCTTCGGTGAAGGTCGAAGTATTGTGCTCGCAGCTGAACTATTTCACTTCGGATGCGAAGCCGGATTTCTTGAGCGCCGCCACGCCTGCGGGCGTCGACAGCGCCGCTAGGAATTTTCGAGCTGAATCGCCATCGCGAAGTATCGCCGCCTC
>JBEVKO010000026.1:0-12848 GCA_040509705.1 Beijerinckiaceae bacterium | reverse complement strand
ATCCAGCGCACGGTGTCACAAAGCGCCGGAGTGCCGCTCAGAATTCGTGTCGAACGGGCGGGCGAACAGGCCGAGGTGACCGCCATTCCGGAATTGAGAGAGCAGCGGTCGATACTCGGCGTGCAACGAGTCGGCATCCTCGGACTGCAGGCATCGCGCGACCCGGCGGATTGGACGCTCCGCCGCCACGGACCGGTAGAATCGTTGGGAATCGGCGTCGCCGAGACCTGGCACATTGTGGAGCGCACCGGGGCCTATATCGGCGGCCTTTTTTCCGGGCGCGAATCATTTGACCAGATGGCCGGGCTGCCCCGCATTGCGCTTGTGTCGGGCAAGGCGGCGGAGGCCGGATTCGTTCCGCTCCTGTCGCTCGCAGCTATCCTTTCCGTCTCGATCGGCCTGATCAATCTGGTCCCGATTCCCTTGCTGGATGGCGGTCATCTCATGTTCTACGCCATCGAATGGGCCAGGGGCCGGCCGCTCAGCGAACGGGTGCAGGAATATGGCTTCCGCATCGGCTTCGCTGTCGTCCTGATTCTCGTTCTGTTCGTCAATTGGAACGACATTTTGGCCATTGCGCGGGGTTAACCGTACAGTAACCTACCTGCGTGGCAGTTCAGCCACGTTAACCGCAAAACAGCCCCAGTTGCGGTTCCTAGCTGTTTGCATGGGTTGCGAAAATAGCTAGAAGGCCGGTAACTTTATGTTCAGAATTTCGACCCCCGTGCGGATCCAAGACCAGAACAGGGCAGGCGTACCCGATGAATAGTTCCGACGTGATCCGTGTTCTCGCCGGCCGTTGTGTTTTGGCAGCCGCTCTCGCTTGGGGAGTTGCGGCAGGTTTTTGCGTTTCGAACGACGCATTCGCCCAACAGGCCCAGCGCGCTGCGCGTGCACCCCAGAGCCAAGTGATCGTCAATCGGGTCGCGTTCGACGGCAACAGCCGCATCAAGGGCGACACGCTGCGCCCGGAGTTGCAGACCAAGCCTGGCCTGCCCTACAGCGAGGCGACCGCCCAGTCCGATGTAGCGCGCATCAGCGAAATCTATCGTCGCTCCGGGCGCGGCCTCGCCCAGGTCGGAATGCGCACCGTGCCCCTCGACAACAACCGCGTCGATGTCGTCTTCACCATCAATGAAGGGTCGAAGACGCCTGTTCTCTCGATCAATTTCGTCGGCAACAACAGCATCTCCGGCTACCGACTCCGGAACCAGATGAATACCACGGAAGGAAACTTCCTCAGCTTCTTGAAGAACTCCGACGTTTACGATCCGGACAAGTTGAACGCCGACCTCGAGCTCGTGCGCCGCTACTACCTGCGCCACGGCTACGCCGACTTCAGGATCATCAGCAACAACGTGCAATTCGATTCGGCCCGCGGCGGATATATCGTCACGGTAACGGTCGATGAGGGCGGACAGTACCGCCTTGGGTCGGTGCAGATCGATTCACGCGTTCCGAGTGTTCCTGAAGCCGCGCTCGCCGGCCAGATGCGCACACGTTCGGGTGATGTCTACAACGCCGAGGCGGTCGAGAAGACGCTGCAGGGAATGACAGTCGAGGCGTCGCGCCGCGGCATGCAGTTCACGCAGGTCCGTCCGCAGGGCAACCGCAATCCGGCCACCCACACCATCGATCTCGCCTATGTCGTCGATGAGGGGCCTCGCGTCTACATCGAGCGCATCGCCGTGCGCGGCAACACCCGCACGCAGGAGTATGTCATTCGCCGCGAGTTCGATCTCGTGGAAGGCGACGCCTACAACAAGGTCCTGATCGACAGGGCGGAACGCCGGCTGAACAACCTCGGACACTTCAAGAAGGTGAAGATCATCGCCGAGCCCGGCTCGACGCCTGACCGCGTCGTCATCAATGTCGATGTGGAGGATCAGCCGACGGGTTCGTTTTCGATTTCCGCCGGCTATTCGACATCGGATGGAATAATCGGCGAAGTCGCGCTAACCGAAACCAACTTCCTCGGCCGCGGCCAGTATGTGCGAATCGCCGGCTCGTACGGACAGCGGACCCGGGGAATCGACTTCTCGTTCACCGAGCCATACTTCCTCGACCGGCGGCTCGCCGCGGGCTTCGACCTCTTCTACAAGAACAACGACGAAACCGACTATTCCCGCTACCTGAGCCAAGTGGGCGGCGGAACGCTTCGCCTTGGCGTGCCGATCACCGAAGAAATCTCGCTGGGCCTTCGCTACTCGCTGTACACGAGCGAGATCGAAGTGCCGAATACGACAAGCCAGCCGTTTTTCGACTGTCAGAAGCCGATCGGCGGCTTTACCGGCCCGACCACCGTCGCCGGTTACAACTGCCTTGCGGCGACGAACCCGGGCACGTCCGATCCGATCCTCAATGGCGAAGCATCGAACGCCATCAAGGAAGCGGAGGGTACGACGCTAACGTCCCTGGCGGGCTATACGATCGCCTACAACTCGCTCGACAACGTCAGGGATCCTCGCGCTGGCCTGTATGCCGAACTGAAGCAGGATTTCGCGGGTCTCGGTGGCGACTCGCGCTTCATGCGCACAAGCTTCGACGCCAGGTTCTATTATGAAGTCTACGAAGACTTCGTGGGAATGCTGCGCGCGCAGGGCGGAAATATCCTTGGCTTCAGCGACAGTCTGCGGATCCTCGACCACTACTTCCTCGGACCGGGTGTCGTTCGCGGCTTCGCGCCCAGCGGTCTTGGGCCGCGCGACATCGGCATCAATGCGCAATACGGAGCGATCGGCGCAACGACCTACTTCGGCGCCACGGCGGAACTGCAGTTCCCGATTTTCGGCGTGCCGCGGGAAGTCGGCATCAAGGGCGCCATCTTCGCGGACGCGGGCACGGTCTTCGGAAACGAAAGCGGCGTTCAGACTGGCGTCTTCTGTACCGATCCGGGCGGGACGATCGGCGGCAAGCAGCGCATTTACGTGGTTGGCGGCCAGAACGTGACGAGCTGTATCCGCGACTCGAGCATCATCCGGTCCTCAGTCGGCGCGAGCCTCTTGTGGAACTCGCCGCTCGGTCCGATCCGCTTCGATTACGCCTGGGCGCTCTCCAAGGACAAGGCTGACCGCACGCAAGCGTTCCGCTTCTCGGGCGGCACCCGCTTCTGATACGACGCTCCGTCGCGTCTGATTGGGCGACGGAGCGGTTTCTGCACATGTCCGATCCGGTATTCTTTGCTCCGGCCGAGCCGCTGACGCTGGCGCGAATCGTCGAACTGACGGGCGCCAAGCCGGCGGATGGCGCCGATCTGGGCAAGACGGTTCGCGACGTGCAGCCAATCGACCGCGGCGCGCCAGGCGACCTCGTTTTCCTCGACAATCCGCGCTACGCAATCGATCTCGCAAGGACGCAGGCGACAGCCTGCCTGGTGGCGCCCAAGTACGCAGCCAACGTCCCCGGTGCGACTGTCGCGCTTGTAACGCCCCAACCCCAACACGCCTTCGCGCGCGTTCTCATGGCGCTTTATCCAGCCGCTGCCCGACCCCAAAGCATGTTCGGCGCCGTCGGCGTCGCTCCTGGCGCGATCGTCCATCCGACGGCTCGTCTCGAGGAGAACGTGACCGTCGATCCGACAGCCCTCGTTGGACCGTCAGCCGAAATCGGCGCCGGTTCCATCATCTGCGCCGGCGCAGTGATTGGGCCATCGGTGCGAATCGGCCGCGACTGCGCCATTGGAGCAGGCGTCACCGTTCAGCACGCGCTCGTCGGCAACCGCGTGATCCTCCATGCCGGCGCACGCATCGGGCAGGATGGCTTCGGCTTCGCCATGGGCCCGGGCGGCCATCTGAAGGTTCCGCAAATCGGGCGGGTCATCATCCAGGACGATGTTGAGATCGGCGCCAACACGACGATAGATCGCGGTCACAACCGCGACACCGTGGTGGGTGAGGGGACCAAGATCGACAATCTGGTGATGATCGGCCACAACGTTGTCATCGGCCGTCATTGCATCATTGTCGGTCAGGTCGGCATCTCGGGGTCAACGACGCTTCAGGACTATGTTGTCCTGGCGGGGCAGGTCGGGCTCGTCGGGCACGTGACCGTCGGCGCCGGCGCGAAGATTGGGGCTCAGTCCGGCGTCATCGCCGACGTCGCGCCAGGCGCGCGCCTGCTCGGATCTCCGGCGCGCGACAGCCGGCAGTATCTTCGAGAGGTTGCAGTGCTGTCGCGACTTGCTTCACGGCGTCCCGAGCGCGACGATGATGGCGAATGACATGCGAGGGAGGTCATGAGCGAGATCGTGCCGCAAAGCGTCGAGACCGCGGACATCCAGAAAATCATGGATGTCCTGCCGCATAGGTATCCCTTTCTGCTCATCGATCGCATGATTGAAATTCGAGGCTCCGAGTACGGCGTCGGAATCAAGAACGTCACCGCGAACGAACCGCAATTCGTCGGCCATTTCCCGGGGCGCCCGGTTTATCCCGGCGTCTTCATCGTCGAGGGCATGGCGCAGTGTGCAGGAGTCATTGTAAGCCTCGGCGCTTTCGGCGCGAACGCCAAACCGAAGGGCGTGCTGTTTTCGACGATCGACAAGTGCAAATTTCGCAAACCGGTCATTCCTGGCGACACGCTGCGCTATGAAATGACGAGGATCGCTTACAAGCGCAATATCTGGTGGTATCGCGGCGCAGCCAAGGTCGGAGACAGGCTGGTGGCCGAGGCGGAACTGTCAGCGCTGGTGATGATGGATTAGCAATCCTCAGAAAGAACGACATGGCGGCTTCAATACATCCCACGGCGATCGTTGATGCTCGCGCCGAGATCGGCGAGAGCGTTATCATTGGCCCGTTCTGCATCGTCGGTCCCGACGCCAGGCTTGCGGGCAAGGTCGAGCTTGTCAGCCACGTCGTCGTGGCCGGCCGCACGAGCATCGGCGAAAACACGCGCATCTATCCATTTGCATCGATCGGTCATCCACCGCAGGACCTTAAGTATCGCGGCGAGCCATCCACGCTCTCAATCGGCAAGAATTGTCAGATCCGCGAAGGCGTCACGATGAATCCGGGCACGGAAGGCGGCGGCATGAAGACAGTCGTTGGCGACAACTGCCTCTTCCTCGCCAACAGCCATGTCGGACATGATTCAGAAGTCGGCGATCACGTTATCTTCTCCAACAACGTCCTTCTCGGAGGTCATTGCAAGATTGGCGAATATGCGATCATAGGAGGCGGCGCCGCCATCGCGCAATTCGTGCGCATAGGGCAGCATGCGTTCGCCAGCGGCCTGGCCGGCATTCGCCGCGACGTCATTCCCTACGGCTCGGTGATCGGCATCCCCGCGCATCTCAACGGCCTGAACATCATTGGATTGAAGCGTCGCGGATTTTCACGCGAGGCTATCCACGATCTGCGCCGCGCCTATCGGCTGCTGTTCGCCGAGGAGGGCACGCTCCAGGAGCGAGTCGAAGATGTTACGAGCGATTTTCGCGATCATCCCGTCGTGCACGAAATCGTCGACTTCATCCGCGAAGGCGGCGACCGCGCCTTCACATTGCCTAAAGAAGACGAGACAGACCAGTGAAGCTCACCTTCGCGCCGCAAGAAGATGCGGCCGCAGGCGGGCCAATCGGCGTCTTGTGCTTCAGCGGCGATTTGCCAACCAGCGTCGCGGGATTCGCGCGTGAGCGGGGGCACGACGTATTCATCATTGCGTTCCGGGGCTTCGCGTCCCGCGCCGTCGAAGGCTTTCCTCACACCTGGGTGAAGCTCGGCCAGCTAGGGCGGCTTTTCCGCGTGATGCGCGGCCGATCGATCCGGCGCATCGTGATCGTCGGCGCCTTGACGCGGCCGCATCTGCGCGATCTCAGTCTCGATTGGAAAGGCTTGCGCGATATCCCGTCGATCCTGCGGACCTTGCGGGCGGGCGGAGACGACAGCGTGCTGCGCAGTGCGGTGCGCTATTTTGAGGATCATGGACTGCAAGTGATGGCTGTCTCCGACGTCGCTCCCGAATTGCTGGCCGCCGAAGGCCAGCTTGGCGCCATTGCGCCGGACGCGAAGGAACTCTCCAATTTGCGAATTGGAATGGGAGTTCTCGACGCCCTTTCTTCCTTTGACGCCGGGCAGGCCTGCGTCGTTCTCGATGGCCGTCCGGTCGCGATAGAAGGCGCCGAGGGCACCGATGGCATGATCGTGCGGGTCAGCGAGCTTCGCGCGAATGGTCGATTGCGCGTCAGCGGCCCGCGTGGCGTTCTGGTGAAAGCTGCGAAGCGCGGGCAGGATCTCCGCGTCGACCTGCCGACAATCGGTCCGCGCACAATTGAGCTGGCGGCCAAAGCCCAGCTAGCTGGCGTCGCGATCGAGGCGGGAAAGAGCTTGATCGCCGAACGCGAGGCTTGCCTTGCGTTGGCCGACCGACTTGGGTTGTTCGTACTTGGCGTAGCGCGGGGATGAGTGAAAGTTCGGGGACGGCGCTGAAAATCGCGATCATCGCGGGCGAAGCTTCGGGGGATTCACTTGGCGCAAGCCTTATCGAGACGCTGGCGGCGCGCCATATCAAATTGAGCCTCTTGGGCGTCGGCGGCACCAGGCTTGAAGGGCGCGGATTGCGAAGCCTGTTTCCACAATCTGACATTGCGGTGATGGGCATCGCCGCTGTGCTGCAGCGTCTGCCATTGCTCATGCGCCGGATCAATGAAACCGCACAAGCCGTGGCTGCGGCGGCGCCTGATCTGCTGTTGACCATCGACAGCCCGGATTTCACGCTGAGGGTGGCTCGCAAAGTGCGCGCCATAGCTCCTCAGATTCCGATCGTGCATTGGGTCTGTCCCAGCGTCTGGGCGTGGCGGCCCTGGCGCGCGAGACGGATGGCGCCGCACGTCGACCTTGTGTTGTGCCTGCTGCCGTTCGAGCCCGACGAACTGCGCAAGCTCAACGGGCCGCGCGGAATTTATATTGGGCATCCGCTGATTGAGCGCATTGCGGACCTTCGCCCACAGTCATCCCGCGATCGAGAGGCCCGGGCGAACGCCAATGCGCCGGAAATCCTGCTGCTGCCGGGAAGCCGTAAGTCGGAAGCAAAGCATCTGCTCAGGTTGTTCGGCGAAGCAGCAGCTCGCTTTGCCGCTGGTGCGCCGCGCGCGCAATTCATCCTCCCTGCCGTCGAACATCTCAGAGAGATGATCGAGTCCGCGGTCATGGCCTGGCCGACGCGCGCGCGCATCGTCACCGGCGATGAAGCTAAGCTGGCGGCTTTCCGGCGCGCACGCGCCGCGGTCGCTGCCTCAGGGACTGTCACCCTGGAACTCGCGCTGGCGGGCGTTCCAACCGTCGCAGTTTATCGCGTGGCTGAGTGGGAGGCCGTCATCGCGCGGCGCATGATCCGTGTCCCTTCGGTTCTGCTGCCCAACCTCATCCTAGGCCGAAACATCATGCCCGAACTGCTGCAGGAGGATTGTACGGCGGCCAAGATCGTGGAACGTCTTGCGCCGCTCGCCGCCGAGACCGTCGAGCGCGCATCGCAACTCGAAGCCTTCGCGGAGATCGAACGGCGCATGAAACCAAGCGACTTGCCGCCGAGCGCTCGCGCGGGGGACGAGATTATGAAAATGCTCACGGAGCGGCGCGAGCCTCGTTAGCTGAGGCGTGCGAGCATCCTATCGGCGCTGCGCCATTGGCGTGTAGTCGCGCCGGGTGGCGCCGGTGTAGAGCTGTCGTGGCCGACCAATTTTCTGGCCCGGATCCTCGATCATCTCCTTCCACTGCGCAATCCAGCCGACAGTGCGTGCGAGTGCGAAGAGAACAGTGAACATCGTGGTCGGGAAGCCCATCGCCTTCAGCGTGATGCCTGAATAGAAGTCGATGTTCGGGTAGAGTTTTTTCTCGATGAAATACTCGTCATGCAGGGCGATGCGTTCAAGCTCGATAGCGACGTCGAGCAGGGGATCGTCCTTGACGCCGAGTTCGGCCAGAACTTCGTGCGTCGTTTTCTGCATGATTTTCGCACGCGGGTCATAGTTCTTGTACACGCGATGGCCGAAGCCCATCAGGCGGAACGGGTCGTTCTTGTCCTTCGCCTTGGCGACGTATTTCGGAATATTCTCCACATGACCGATTTCCTCGAGCATCTTCAGCGCGGCCTCATTGGCGCCGCCATGCGCCGGTCCCCAGAGACAGGCGATGCCGGCGGCGATGCAGGCGAAGGGATTGGCGCCCGACGAGCCGGCGAGGCGAACGGTGGACGTTGAGGCGTTCTGCTCGTGATCGGCGTGCAGGATGAAGATGCGGTCGAGCGCGCGCGACAAAACCTTATTGACCTTGTATTCCTCGGCCGGCACCGCAAAGCACATGCGCAGGAAGTTCGACGTGTAGTCGAGCGAATTCAGCGGATAAACGAAGGGCTGGCCGATGGTGTATTTGAACGCCATCGCCGCGAGGGTCGGCACCTTGGCGATCATGCGCATCGACGCGATCATCCGTTGGTGCGGATCGGTGATGTCGGTCGAGTCGTGATAGAACGCGGACAGCGCGCCGACTGCTGCAACCATTACCGCCATCGGATGCGCGTCGCGGCGAAAACCCTGGAAGAAGCGTTGCATCTGGTCATGCACCATCGTGTGGCGCGTGACGCGATAGTCGAAATCCGCCTTCTGGGCGGCGGTCGGCAGGTCGCCGTAAAGCAGCAGGTAACAAGTCTCAAGAAAGTCACCGTGCTCGGCAAGCTGCTCGATCGGAAAGCCGCGATAAAGCAGGATGCCTTCGTCGCCGTCGATATAGGTAATCTTGGATTCGCAAGCGGCGGTCGAGGTGAAGCCGGGGTCGTAGGTGAACATCCCGGTTTGCGCGTAGAGCTTGCCAATGTCGACGACCGAAGGCCCGATGGCGCCTTCCTTGACCGTCATTTCAAGTGTTTTGCCGCCTGCGGACAAAGTAGTGGTTGCGCTCATCTGCGGCGACCTCTCAGTTGTCGTACGCCATAGGTTCAACGGCCCGGCCGCGCACCGGCCGAGGGCTTGTTTCCCAGACGCCAATTGCACAGGGAATTGTGCACCGCAAAGGTGCTAGCCCAATCAATTCGGGCGTTCAAGCGCGTCCCTTCGACGGTGCAAGATCCGGAAAGTGCGGCCTAACCCCGCGGCAACTGGTCTCCAAGCCTTGCGAGCGTCTCATCGCGCCCGAGCACAGTCATGACGTCGAACAGGCCGGGAGAGGTAGCTCGTCCGGTGAGCGCAGCCCGGAGCGGCTGCGCCGCCTGGCCAAGCTTTAGCCCGGCTTCCTCAGCGTAACTCCGCACCACGGCTTCCGTCGCTACGTTTGACCAATCATTGAGGGCCGAGAGCCTTGGATGGATCGCTGCGATGCGGGCGCGCCCTGATTCATCGAGCAAGGCGCGGGCCTTGTCCTCGAACTGAAGTGGGCGTGTGGCGTAAAGATAGTAGGCCGACTGAATGAGCTCGACGAGTGTTTTGGCCCGCTCCTTCAGCCCGGGCATGGCAGCGAGAAGTTTGGCCCGCAGTTGGGGAGAAAGCGCGCCGGGCGCGCCGGTTTTCGCCGAGACGTAAGGGAGCAGAGCATCGATCTGATTGACGAGATCCTCGTTCTTCGCCTGTCGGATGTAGAGCCCGTTGAGGTTCTCGAGCTTCGCGAAGTCAAAGCGCGACGGCGAGCGTCCGATTCCGGGAAGATCGAACGCCTCGATCATCTCGTCCGTCGTAAAGATTTCCCGATCGCCCGAAGCCCAGCCGAGCCGAACGAGATAGTTGCGCAGCGCCGCCGGCAAATAGCCCATCTCGCGATATGCCTCGACGCCAAGCGCTCCATGCCGCTTCGATAGTTTGGCGCCGTCCGGCCCATGGATCAGCGGGATGTGCGACATGGATGGTACGGTCCAGCCCAGCGCCTGATAGATCTGCGTCTGGCGCGCGGCATTGGTGAGATGATCATCGCCCCGGATAATATGCGTGACGCCCATGTCGTGATCATCGACGACGACCGCGAGCATGTAGGTCGGCGTTCCGTCCGAGCGCAGCAGCACGAGATCGTCGAGATTCTTGTTGTCCCAAACGACGCGACCTTGCACCTGGTCTTCGACGACCGTCTCGCCTTCGGTCGGCGCCCGAAGTCGGATGACCGGCTTGACGCCAGGAGGCGCCTCTGACGGATCGCGATCGCGCCAGCGGCCGTCATAGCGCATGGGCCTGCCTTCACGGCGCGCCGCCTCGCGCATCTCCTCAAGTTCCTGGGGGCTCGCGTAGCAGTGGTAAGCCCCGCCCGTGGCCAGAAGGCTTTCGGCCGCCTCGCGGTGACGCGCGGCGCGCGCAAACTGGTAGGTGACGTCGCCCGCCCAATCGAGACCGAGCCACGTCAGCCCATCGAGGATTGCAGTGATGGCGGCGTCCGTAGAGCGCTCGCGATCGGTGTCCTCGATGCGCAAAAGCATGCGGCCGCCCGTGTGGCGGGCATAAAGCCAGTTGAAAAGGGCGGTGCGAGCGCCGCCGATGTGGAGGAAGCCGGTAGGAGAGGGCGCAAAGCGCGTGACGACAGGTGAAGACATTTCGGAAGGAACGCAGCGCCGCGGGAGATGGGAACGTTGACGCGCGCGGTTAGCACGCTTGCACCCCGGCGTTAAGCGGGTGAACGTGGCTGCATTGGGGACAAGGCTGACGTGGCGGCGCTGGGGGCTCGCGTAAAGGTTCAGACGATCGCCGTTGCGGCGATGCGCGCGCGGCGCGGTGGCGTTCTGCGTGATTTTCTGGCTTCGCTTCTCAGGGGCTGGCTCCAGAACGGGCTGAACTGGCTTGCCGCCGATGTTGCGGAGCGGCGCCTGTTCCTCTGGCTGCCGGCGGCGATGGGGCTCGGCGTCGTGCTCTATTTCGCCGCGGATTCAGAGCCCGCACTCATCGCCTCCGTGACGAGTTTCGTGATCTTCGGCCTCGGCGCCTGGGCTTCGCGCGGTCGGCCGGTCGCCTTGCCCGTTTGCGTTGGCCTCGCCGCCGTTCTTGCAGGTCACCTTGCAGCGATAGCCCGGGCGGAGCTTGTCGCGGCGCCGCGCATCGAGCGGGTGAGCATCGCTGAAGTCCGGGGCTTCGTTGAACAGATGGACTATCGGCCCGAAGGCGCTCGCTTTCTTCTACGTTTGACGGCGGTGGAGGGTATTCCCACCGCGGCGACTCCTTTCCGTGTGCGCTCACAAGCCGCGCACGGCCAAACGCCGTCGCCGGCGACTTCGTCAGGGTCAAGGCGCGCCTCCTGCCGCCGCCCGAGCCGCCGCGACCAGGCGCGTATGATTTTGGACGCGACGCCTATTTCAAGCGGATCGGCGCCGTCGGAAGCTCCCTTGGCGAGATCGCGAGCGCGGAAGCGAACTTCCCTCCGCCTCTGGGTCTGCGAGCTTTTGCGGCGATCGATCGCAAGCGGAACGAGTTGACGGAGCGCATTGCGCGCGTAATTGGCGGACAGTCCGGAGCGCTCGCAGCTGCGCTCGTCACCGGCAAGCGCGACCTCATCTCGGAACCGACGAATGATGCCCTGCGCGCCGCCGGCGTCTATCACATCGTCTCGGTGTCAGGCCTTCACATGGTGCTCGCCGCGGGCGCCTTTTTCTGGACGGCGCGAGCTATCCTCGCTTTGTCTCCGACGCTCGCGCTTGGCTGGCCGATCAAGAAGATCAGCGCCGTACTCGCGATGGCAGGCGCAACGGCCTATTGCCTCTTCACCGGCTCGGAGGTCGCGACCGAGCGCTCGCTGATCATGATTCTGATCATGCTTGGCGCGATTCTCGCGGATCGCCCGGCGCTGTCGATGCGCAACCTGGCGATTGCCGCGATCATCGTGCTCGTTCGCGAGCCGGAAACCCTCGTAGGGCCGAGCTTTCAGATGTCATTCGCAGCGGTCGCCGGGCTTGTCGCGTATGCAGAGTGGAGTCGAAACCGCTTTGCGGAACCCACTGGACGTCCAGGTCCGCTCACGCGGATAGTTTGGCTGCTAATCTTGTTTGCAACGACGGTGGTCGCTACGGTCGCGACTGCACCTTACGCTGCATTTCACTTTCAGCGGCTCAATCCGTTCGGCTTGATAGGCAACATGCTGGCGCTGCCCTTTGTCAGCCTCATCGTCATGCCTGCGGCCGTTGCCGGCGTGCTTCTCTGGCCGTTCGGACTTGATGGCGTCATCTGGCAGATGATGGGCTGGGGAACGGCGCCGGTGATCAGGATCTCACAGACCGTCGCCAGCCTTGGCGGATCGGTCGCTCCGCTCCGCGCTTTCGGAGCCGGGACGGCGCTTCTCGCGACGGTCGGGCTCCTATGGTTCGTCATCTGGCGCTCGCCCCTGCGATGGGCCGCCGCGGCGCCGGCGCTCATAGCAGCCTACGGCATGACGCGCGGCGAGCCAGTCGATCTGTTGATGGCGCGCTCGGGTCAGGGCGTGGCCTATCGCGCTCCTGACGGCAAGTTCGTCGTGCTTGGCGAAGCGTCCAAGTTTGATGTGACCTTCTGGCTGCAAGCGGACGGAGACCAGCGCAAGGCGGGCGACCCATCTCTCAAAAGCGGACCAACTTGCGATCGCCTGGGCTGCACGGGCAAGGATCGCGTGGGACGCGTCATTGCGTGGGTCAAGGATGTCCGGGCCTTTCCGGAGGATTGCTGCCGCGCGGATATTATCGTCACGCCGCTCAATGCGCCGATATGGTGCGTGCAACCTCTGATCGCTGACCGCAAGACGTTCAACGACTATGGCGCGCTCTCGGTCCGCTTCGCCGTCGGGGAACCGATCGTCAGCGGCGTTCGACACCCCACCGAACGGCGTCGGTGGCAAGCGGCTATGGCGCCAAACGGCCGCGAGCCAGCCCGCGGCGTGTCCGATAACCGTCCGCCACAGCTCCCTCATTCCGCCGGAGGGAAC
>JBEVKO010000025.1:0-3560 GCA_040509705.1 Beijerinckiaceae bacterium | reverse complement strand
CTCCGGTAACCGGATACGGCAGGGCGACAGTCAAGAGATGCAATGCCGTGTGGACGCGCATGCGCCGGTAGCGGTTCTTCCAGTCGAGCCTGGCGACAACGCTTTCACCGACCGATGGTCGATTTGCACCATCGGCCGGAACGTGGGCGATCGTCTTCCGGTCGGCTTCGTAGACAGTTGTGGCGACAGGCAACTCGCTTCCGTCAGCTCGTACGAGGACGCCCGCATCCCCCGGCTGTCCCCCGCTCGTGGCGTAGAATACCGTCCGGTCGAGGATGACGCCGCCGCGCTCGTTGACGACGAGAACCGTTGCTGGAGCTTCGCGCAGGTAAGCATCGGAACGGAAAAGAGATTCTGTCATCACACAAGGTCGGGTTTTATGGGTGGTGGCGGGTTCGTCAGCCAATCGGGCGTCGGCAGGCTTTTGGAACGCAGGAACTCGGGATTGAAGAGACGCGAAGCGTAGCGAGTCCCATAGTCGCAAAGGACGGTGACGATTGTGCGCCCTGGCCCGAGTTGCTTGGCGAGTCTGATGGCGCCGGCGACGTTCACGCCGGAGGATGCGCCTAGGCAAAGGCCCTCTTCAACCAGCAGGTCGAACACCGACTGGACGGCGTCTTCGTCAGGGATCTGGAACGCGGCATCCACCGGCGCATCGACAAGGTTCGCGGTGATGCGACCCTGCCCGATCCCTTCTGTAATCGACGACCCTTCCGCCTTGAGGACGCCGGTCGTGTAATAACTGTAAAGCGCTGCTCCAGGAGGATCAGCCAAGCCAATGACGATGTTTGGATTTCTCGCCTTCAGCGCTATTCCGACTCCGGCCAGAGTGCCGCCCGAACCGACGGCGCATATGAATGCATCGACCTTGCCCTCGGTCTGGCGCCAAATTTCAGGTCCAGTCGTTTCCACGTGCGCCTGACGGTTTGCAACATTGTCGAACTGGTTGGCGAATACGGCGCCGGCGGGGTTCTCTCGCGCCAGACGCTCCGCCATGCGCGCCGCCACCTTGATGTAGTTGTTGGGATTGACGTAAGGGGCGGCGGGAACCTGAACGAGCTCCGCGCCCAGCAACGTCAAGGCGTCCTTCTTTTCCTGCGACTGGGTTTCCGGAATAACGATGACGGACTTGTAGCCCAGCGCGTTTCCGACGAGCGTCAGGCCAATCCCTGTATTGCCTGCCGTACCCTCAACGATCATCCCGCCTGGCTTGAGCAGCCCTTTCCGCTCGGCGTCGCGAACGATGAACAGGGCGGCGCGGTCCTTCACGGACTGACCGGGGTTCATAAACTCCGCTTTGCCGAGGATCGTGCATCCCGTTTCTTCCGACGCCCTGCGCAGCTTGATGAGCGGAGTTTCGCCGATGGCTTGGAGAACGGAGGCGGCTGCCGGCATGGTATGCTCAAGTGCAATGCTGGCGGACCATAGGCGCGGGCCCGCGTCAAAGCCAAGGGCCTCGGCGCACGCGGCATCTCATGGGGCGCATGCCCGTGCGCTGGCCTTCGACGCCGAACTTCCTATATCATTGGGGTGGCATACTGCAGTCGGACCATGTGGTCCGAGCCGACGGAGGAAAGATGGGCGCTCAAGTCCGCAAGTTTCAGGTCATGAGCCTTAGCGACGCCGCCGCGGCGCGTGTGAGGGATATCATGGCGAACGCGCCGGAGCCCGTCCTAGGGGTCCGCGTCGGGGTCAAGAACGGTGGTTGCGCCGGCATGTCCTACACAATGGAATATGTTAAGGAAACCAAGCCATTCGAAGATATGGTTGAAGACAAGGGCGTAAAGATTTTCATTGATCCGAAGGCGGTGCTGTTCCTTTTGGGGACAGAGATGGACGTGAAGGTCGACAAGTTCTCGTCGGGCTTTGTATTCAACAATCCCAATCAGACCTCCGCCTGCGGCTGTGGCGAATCGGTCGCCATCACGCCGGTGGATCCCGCCAGGTTCGAGTCCCAGGCCTCGTCCTAGCGTCGCGGTGGACCGCCTCGCCAAAGCGGATCCTTTTGCTCCCTTCGGACTAGTACGCGTCCGCCGGATGTTCGGAGGCGCTGGCTCTGCAGCGGCGAGCACATGTTCGCGATCGTTGCGGACGCTGAGTGTTATCTGACGGCTGACGACCTCGTTTCACCGCAGTCTTAGTCCAGCGGGTCCCGGCAGTTCGTCTATCAGAGCAGGGGCAAGCCCGCTCGACTGCCGTACTGTCGCCCCCGATGCGGCGATCGATAATAAAGACCCTCTTCGCGAATGGTGCGGGCTGGGTGCACAGGCGCCGAGGCGGGCCGCGCAGCTCCAGCGCAAGGGCTCGCGTTAGGCCGACTTGCGAACCCCTGGAAATGGCGGAAGTTCGCTTTCGCAGATCGTACGGTCGCGACCGTGCGCTTTCGCCTGCATGAGACAGCGGTCCGCACGGTCAATGAAGGCTGCAACAGTGTCGTGCGGCTTCGCCAGCGCCAGCCCGACCGAGACCGTGACGCGCCCCAGCTTTTCTCCATTCAGGCGTTTGACGAGCTCACGGCTGCGGAGTTCTATGCGGATGGTCTCTGCGACGCGCGTGGCGCGCGCCAGATCGTGGTCGGGTAGAAGAATGGCGATCTCTTCGCCGCCATAGCGCGCCGCGGTCGTCTCATCCCTCAGGTGACTGAGTACGGTTCCGGCGACAAGTTTGAGAACCTGATCGCCGGTCTGATGTCCGTGCAGATCGTTGAATCGCTTGAAATGATCGATGTCCAGCATCAGGAGCGCCAGCGACCGCTGCGCTTTCTGGACCTGGCCGAGCAGGGCGGCGATCACGGAATCGAAGTGGCGTCTGTTCCAGAGCTTCGTCAAATCGTCGGTCAAGGATTCCGTGCGGACGATCGCAAGGGAGTCGCGGAGGGATTGGGCCTCGGCGCGCGTCGCCGTCAGATGCGCCGTCAGCGTTTCATTGTCGGCGATCGTCTGACGGGTGATCTCAGACAGGTTGCGGATCAGGGCCTGGAGCGAGTCGCGGTCGAGATCCTCACCGAGGCGCGTCGAAACCGAGCTCAGCGACTCGCTGTAGCGATTGGCGCTGCCCGCAGCCAATTCAACGGCTTCGAGGATTCGGTCAACTTCCCGGATGAGCGCCGTGCTCAGGCGTTCGGGCCGAAGGCTATCATTTTCCTCGCCGAGATAGGCGCGGAAGACGAACTCGACGTCGCTGTGGCTGAGAGAACTCTTCTGGGCGATCAATTGGTCGACCGCCATCTTCAATGCTGTATTGTCGCCCTTCGCGTAGGCTGACCATACGGCGAACGCCCGCACGTCAGGTGGGGACCTGTACATCTCAATGAGATCGATCGCCCGGCGAGCTTCATCGAGCCCGCCGGCCTCGTCGCGAACCGTCGCGTTCACCCCCCGCCTCCCGCATAGCTCGGCCGACGATCAGGCCGACACGCGCGCACTATGCGCAATGCTCGGTAACGATTTGCTAATGTGGATCCAAGCCGGCGCTTGACTAGGCCTCGCGGCGGACGGACCTCAAGAGGAAGCTCGGGACGTGATCGCCCAGTCCGCGGACCCCCTGGTCGCCACGGTCTT
>JBEVKO010000024.1:0-14631 GCA_040509705.1 Beijerinckiaceae bacterium | reverse complement strand
TTCGGCGGGCGCGGACTGTCAGGGACGGGGCCGAAGGCGGGCGGTCCGTTCTATCTGCATCGGTTCGCGACGGAGCAGACGCTCACGATCAATACGGCGGCCGTGGGCGGCAACGCCAGCCTGCTCGCGATGGGCGAATAGCCGGCCTCTGTTTCCGCGGGAACTGCGCGCCTTTCTGCGCTATGATTGAAAACGGCCGATCCGCCGCCGCCGCGGCGTTCCGAGGGAGGAATGGCCATGAACAACTTGCGCCTCATCGCCGTCGCGATTGCGATCGGCTTCGGTTCGACCGCGCTCGTGGCGCCGGTCGCAATCGCCGCGCCGAAGGCGCAGCCGAAAAAGCAGGCCAAGGCGAAGCCTGCCGCGCAACCGCAGGCCGCGCAAAGCGCGCCGCGCGAGCGCGAAATGGGCGGCGGCAACGGCTCCTATTGATCGGCGTCGTCCCCTTCCTGCGTGATGACATATCGAGCATGAAGGTCTAATCTCCTCCCGTTCCCCGCGACAGGAGGTTTGCATGGAGCTCGACCGCAGAAGCGCGATCGCTGGCGCCACCGTCCTGCTGACAGGCGCGACCGCGAAATCTCAGGAGAGGCCGATGATTGACAGTTCAACTGCGCTGCTCGTCATCGATGTGCAGAATGATTTTTGCCCAGGCGGAAGTCTGACGGTTCCGAAGGGCGATGAAATCATCGCTCCGATCAACGCCATGGCGAAGCGCTTCGAGAATATCATTCTAACGCAGGACTGGCACACGCCGGGACACGCGTCGTTTGCATCGACTCACCCCGGCAAGAAGCCGTTTGAAATCGTGCAGATGTTCTACGGCCCGCAGGTGCTGTGGCCGGACCACTGCATCATGGGCAGCAAAGGCGCTGAGTTTCATCCGGGTCTCGACATTCCCACCGCGCAGACGGTCATTCGCAAGGGATATCGCCAACCCGTCGATTCCTATTCGGGATTTCTTGAGGCGGACCGCAAGACGCCGACCGGTCTCGGCGCCTATCTGAAGGAGAGAGGCGTGTCGCGTGTCGTCCTCGTGGGGCTTGCCACCGATTTCTGCGTCAACTGGACCGCGACAGACGCGCGCAAGTTCGGGCTTGAAACCTTCGTGGTCGACGACGCCTGCCGCGCCATCGATGCGATGGGATCGCTCGCCAAGGCATGGGACGCGATGAACGCCGCCGGCGTGAAGAAGATCAAGATCGCCGACCTGCCTGCGTAGCGCGATCTCGCCGTCTGTTCGTTGATCGCGGCGAGTTTCGCGCGATGCGACGCGCGCCGGAAAATTGTGCGCGCATATTGACGAATGGAGCAGAACAATGTCGCTCCCTCCGCTCCGAACTTTGACGTATGACCGGCTTCCAGCGGAACGCCGTGCAGTCATCCGACTTCGGCTCTGCGACTCTGGACTGACGGCTCTTGGGGCGGAGCAGGCGCTCGCCGGCCAAGTGGTTGTCAGCACCCAAGATCGTGCAGCGATTTCACGCCTGCTCTTGCGCTTCGCCACATCGCGCACACAGGCGGCTGGCCTTGAGCAGTTTGACTGGCCCGGCGCCTATGCGCAGCGCTTTGACGGAATCGACTAGCGCTGCTGCGTCGGACGGATAGCGAAGAAAAAAGGCCGCTGATGCGGCCCTGCTTTGTTCGCGCTACACGGCTAATTCAGTGCGCCAGGGCGGCGCGCAGAGCGATCATCCCATCGAGCTTCGCCTGCGCCCGCGCGCGTTCGGCGTCGGTCTTCGCGTCGGCGACGTCTTCCTCGAGATCCCTGATCGATTGCGCCACCTCGTCGGCGTCAACCTCGGCGAGGTCGACCGCATGCTCGGCGAGCACCGTCAGGCCTCTCGCATTCACATCGGCGAATCCGCCGCGCACGAACACGCGCTGCGGCGCGTCCGTCGCGCCGGCGATGGTCAGCACTCCGGCGTTGAGCGTCGACATCACTGGCGCATGCCCGGCGAACACCTGGAACTGGCCGTCCGCGCCCGGCACGATGACGCTCTCGACGCCGCCCGAAAAGAGCGTGCGCTCCGGCGAGACGAGTTCGAAATGGAAGCTCGCCATCTGCTACGCCGCTTCCGCCGCGAGCTTCTGCGCCTTCGCGACCGCTTCCTCGATCGTTCCGACCATGTAGAAGGCGGCTTCGGGTAGGTAATCATATTCGCCGGCGCAGATGCCCTTGAAGCCCTTCACCGTGTCCTCGATCTTGACCTGCACGCCGGGTGACCCGGTGAACACCGCCGCAACGTCGAACGGTTGCGACAGGAAGCGCTCGATCTTGCGGGCGCGCGCCACCGTCATCTTGTCCTCTTCCGACAGCTCGTCCATGCCAAGAATTGCGATGATGTCCTGGAGCGCCTTATAGCGCTGGAGGATCTGCTGGACCTGGCGCGCGACGTTGTAGTGCTCCTCGCCGACTACGGTGGGCGTCAGCATGCGCGAGGTCGAGTCGAGCGGATCGACGGCCGGATAGATGCCCTTCTCCGCGATCGAGCGCGACAGCACGGTCGTCGCGTCGAGATGCGCGAACGAAGTGGCCGGCGCCGGGTCGGTGAGGTCGTCCGCCGGCACGTAGATCGCCTGCACCGAGGTGATCGAGCCTTTGGTCGTCGTCGTGATGCGTTCCTGCAGCGCGCCCATATCGGTCGCGAGCGTCGGCTGATAGCCGACCGCCGACGGGATGCGGCCGAGCAGCGCCGACACTTCCGAACCCGCCTGCGTGAAGCGGAAGATGTTGTCGACGAAGAAGAGCACGTCCTGACCCTGGTCGCGGAAATATTCCGCCACCGTCAGGCCGGTCAGTCCAACGCGCGCGCGCGCCCCCGGCGGCTCGTTCATCTGCCCGAACACCAGCGCGCATTTCGACTGCACGTTCGGATCCGGATTATGCGGATCGGCGTTGACCTTCGATTCGATGAACTCGTGATAGAGGTCGTTGCCCTCGCGCGTGCGCTCGCCGACGCCGGCGAATACCGAATAGCCGCCATGCGTCTTGGCGACGTTGTTGATGAGTTCCTGGATGAGCACCGTCTTGCCGACGCCCGCGCCGCCGAACAGGCCGATCTTGCCGCCCTTCGCGTAAGGGGCGAGCAAGTCGACGACCTTGATGCCGGTGACCAGAATCTGCGCTTCCGTTGACTGCTCCGAATAGGTCGGCGCCGGCGCATGGATCGGGCGCATGTCCTCACCCGTCACCGGGCCAGCCTCATCGATCGGCTCGCCGATCACGTTCATGATGCGGCCGAGCGTCGCCTTGCCGACGGGAACCTTGATCGGCTGGCCGGTGTCGGTCACGTCCTGGCCGCGCGTCAGGCCTTCCGACGTGTCCATCGCGATACAGCGGACGGTCGATTCCCCGAGCTGCTGCGCCACTTCGAGAATCAGGCGACCCTTCGGATTGGCGGCCGACTTCAGGCCCTCGTTGTTGGTCTCGAGCGCATTGAGAATCTCCGGCAGATGAGCGCCATTGAACTGAACGTCGACGACGGCGCCGATCACCTGCGTGATCTTGCCGACCTTGTTGCTAGCCATGAGTCTTGACCTCTCGAACTTTCAAACCACAGTCAGCGTCACCGGCACATTTCCGCGCGTCGCCTTCGAATAAGGGCAGATCTGGTGAGCGGCTTCCGCCAGCTCCTTCACCTTCGCCGGGTCTTCGCCGGGGATGGAGATCTTCAGATTGACCGTCAGCGCGAAGCTCGTCTCATCCTTGTTCAGCGTCACCTCGCAGGTGACGGCGGACTTCGACGCATCGACCCCGTGCTTCTTCGACAGGGCGATGATCGCCTGCCCATAGCACGACGAGTAGCCCAAGGCGAAGAGCTGCTCCGGATTCATCCCTTCTGTCGCCGAAGCGCCGGCGAGCTCTTTCGGCAGCGACATGCCGAGCACCAACTTGCCGCCTTCGAGCGAGGCGCGGCCATCGCGCCCCCCCTTGGTCGTGGCGTACGTCGTCATGATGGGAGTGAGGGCCATGGGCTTCTCCTGTCGACGAATCAGAGCGCTTCCGCGCCCGAGATGATTTCGATGAGTTCCTTGGTGATCATCGCCTGACGCGTGCGATTGTACTTCTGCGTCTGTTTCTTGATCATGTCGCCGGCGTTGCGCGTGGCGCTGTCCATGGCGCTCATGCGCGCACCCTGCTCGGAGGCGGCGTTCTCAAGCAGTGCGCGGAACACCTGAACGGAGATGTTGCGCGGTAGCAGAGTCGCCAGAATCTCGCCTTCCTCTGGCTCATAATCATAGGCTGCAGACGTTGATCCGGCGCCATCGTCGTCCGTCTCGACTTCCGCAGCTTCCGCCGGAATGATCTGCTGGGCCGTGGGAATCTGAGAGATCACCGACTTGAAGCGCGAGAAGAACAGCGTCGCCACATCAAATTCGCCGGCCTCGAAGCGGGAGATGATTTTCTCGCCGATGTCTTCGGCGTTGTCGAAGGCGAGCGTGCGGATGGCGCGCAGATCGACGACTTCGACGATCTGCTTCTCAAACTGCCGCTTGAGAATGTCGTGGCCCTTCTTGCCGACGCAGACGATCTTGACGGTCTTGCCGTCATTGATGAGCGCATTGGCGCGCTCGCGCGCCAGGCGCGCGATCGAGGAATTGAAGGCGCCGCAAAGCCCCCGTTCGGCAGTGCAAACGATGAGAAGGTGAGTCTGGTCCGCGCCGTTGCCCTTCAGCAGCTGCGGCGCCGGCATGTCGGGGCCGATGCCGCTTGCGAGGTTGGCGAGAACCTTTTCCATTTCCAGGGCGTAGGGTCGCGCCGCCTCAGCCGCGCTTTGCGCGCGACGAAGCTTGGCCGCAGCGACCATTTGCATCGCCTTCGTGATTTTCTGCGTCGCCTTCACCGAGGCGATGCGATTGCGGAGGTCTTTGAGCGACGGCATCGCAAAAACTCGTCAGCGACAGATCACGCGAACGACTTGGAGTAGGCGGAAACCGCCTCCTTGAGTTTCGCCTCCGTATCGCTGGTCAGGTCCCTGGTTGCGCGGATCGACTCGAGGATGTCGCTGTTGCGCCCGCGCAGCTGCGCGAGGAGGCCGTCCTCGAAGGCGCGGACCTTGTTGACCGGCAGCGGGTCGAGGTAGCCGTTGACGCCGGCGTAGATCACCGCGACCTGCTCCTCCATCTTCAGCGGCGAGAACTGCGGCTGCTTCAGGAGTTCGGTGAGGCGCGAGCCGCGGTTGAGCAGGCGCTGGGTGACTGCGTCGAGGTCTGAGCCGAACTGCGCGAAAGCCGCCATCTCGCGATACTGCGCAAGCTCGCCCTTGATCTTGCCCGCGACCTTCTTCATCGCCTTGGTCTGCGCCGAGGAGCCGACGCGCGACACCGAAAGGCCGACATTCACGGCCGGACGGATGCCCTGGTAGAACAGGTCGCTCTCAAGGAAGATCTGGCCGTCGGTGATCGAGATGACGTTGGTCGGAATGTAGGCCGACACGTCGTTCGCCTGCGTCTCGATGATCGGCAGCGCCGTCAGCGAGCCCTTGCCGGCGTTGTCGCCCATCTTGGCGGCGCGCTCGAGCAGGCGCGAATGGAGGTAGAATACGTCGCCCGGATAGGCTTCGCGGCCCGGCGGGCGGCGGAGCAGCAGCGACATCTGACGGTAGCTCACGGCCTGCTTCGACAGGTCGTCATAGATGATGACCGCGTGCATGCCATTGTCGCGGAAGAACTCGCCCATGGCGCAGCCCGAGAAGGGCGCAAGGTACTGCATCGGCGCCGGATCGGACGCGGTGGCTGCGACGATAATCGAATATTCCAGCGCGCCCTGCTCTTCGAGCACCTTCACAAACTGGGCGACAGTCGAACGCTTCTGGCCGACCGCGACATAGACGCAATAAAGCTTCTGGCTCTCGTCATTGCCCTGGTTGAGCGGCTTCTGGTTGAGGATCGTATCGAGCGCGATGGCGGTCTTGCCGGTCTGGCGGTCGCCGATGATCAATTCGCGCTGGCCGCGGCCGATCGGAATCATCGCGTCAATGGATTTCAGGCCCGTCGCCATCGGCTCATGCACCGACTTTCGCGGAATGATTCCGGGCGCCTTCACATCGACGCGCGCGCGGCTATCGGTCTTGACCGGGCCCTTGCCGTCGATCGGATTGCCGAGCGCGTCGACGACGCGGCCAAGCAGCCCCTTGCCAACCGGCACGTCGACGATGGCGCCGGTGCGCTTGACCGTCTGACCTTCCTTGATCTCGCGGTCGGCGCCGAAGATGACGATGCCGACATTGTCCTGCTCGAGGTTGAGCGCCATGCCGCGGACGCCCGATTCGAATTCGACCATCTCGCCGGATTGCACTTTGTCCAAGCCGAAGCAGCGCGCGATGCCGTCGCCGACGGACAGGACCTGCCCGACCTCAGCGACTTCGGCCTCGTTGCCGAAATTCTTGATCTGATCCTTGAGGATCGCCGAAATTTCTGCGGCGCGGAGTTCCATCACCCGACCTCTTTCATCGCAACCTTGATGCCATTGAGTTTGGCGCGCAGGGAGCCATCCAGCATGCGCGACCCGATCTTGACGATGACGCCGCCGATGATCGCCGGATCGATCTTCAGATCAATCTCGACATTCTTGCCGGCGACGTCCGACAAAGCCTTCTTGATTTCGCCTTCGAGCGCCTCGGAGGGCCTCTCGGCCACCGTGACCTCGGCCCGGACAACGCCGCGATGAGCGTCCGCGAGCCTCCCGTAGGCCTCGGTCATCCCGCGCACTGCGAAGAGACGGCGCTGGGACGCGACGAGGCGGAGGAAATTTCCGGGAAGGCCCGAGATTCCCGCCTTGTCGAGAATGGCGCCTATCGCCTTGGTCTGTTCTTCACTCGTGAAGACCGGCGAGCGCACGAGCCGCTGCAGTTCCGGACTGCCCGCAACCAGCGCATCGAAGCGCCCGAGGTCGGCGCCGACCGAATCGATCGACTTGCTTTCCTGGGCCAGCTCAAAAAGCGCCTGCGCGTAGCGGCCCGCCACACCCGATACGATCGATTCGCCTTGAGCCACGGACCTGTCTTTCTCTGGCTAAATCCGACGACGGCCTGGCGCCTCGAGCGGCGCGGCGGCCTCCGGACCCTGCGCGAAAGGAACGGAAAACCGGGGAAATGGAATATCCCGCCCCGGAAGCGCGGTCCGCCTAGCATGGCGATTTGGGGTGCGCAACCCGATGGCGAAAGCGCGGCGAAGCGGTGCTCGGAAAGCTGATTGAACGTCGCTCAACCGCAGGCGTCCGCCGCTCGCTTCCCCGCCTTGCGTCGTGCTCGCCCTCCAGCTTGCAGGAAGAAAAAGCCCGCATAACTGTTTACCATTGACCTAATTCTCCTGACGCAAGGACAAATGGCGAAAGGACCTTAACCCGATCGAGGAGTTCGAGACGTCGTGACCGGTCGTCGCTGGGCTCGCCGACGACTATTTCGCGTTCATTGTCGGCGGCTATCTGGCAAGCGGGCGAGGAACGCAGGGCCTTGTCGGCGAGGCGCGCTCAACTCTCGTCGACGCGGCCGACATTACCGGCTTCGCGGTCGATTGGCTTGAAGCCTGGCCCGGCGCCAAACAAAAAGCGCGGCCGGATGGCCGCGCCTGAGCGCTGTGCGTGGCGCGCAAGTCACGCGCTGGCGGCGCCCTTCGCGTCGGCCTTGGTATCCGTGCGCTCCACGATGCGGGCTGACTTGCCGCGGCGATCACGCAGATAATAGAGCTTGGCGCGACGCACTTTGCCCTTCCGCACGACCTTGATCGAGTCGATCATCGGCGAATAGAGCGGAAACACACGCTCCACACCTTCGCCGTAGGAGATCTTCCGAACGGTGAAGCTCTGGTTCAGGCCGCTGCGGGCGCGCGCAATGCAGACGCCCTCGTAGGCCTGAACGCGGCTGCGCTCGCCTTCGACCACCTTGACGTTGACGATGACGGTGTCGCCGGGCTGGAAATCCGGGATTCCCTTGCCGGCCGAAAGCTTGGCGACCTGCTCCTGGTCGATCTGTTCGATGATGTTCATGGCGATGCCTTTCCGTTTCGCTGGAGAGCGGGCGTTTCGGGACGCTGTTGTCAGTTGAGGGCGGCCCTATAGCCGAGCCCAACCGGCTTGTCGACCGCCCGGCCGCCTCAGGCGGGGTTGCGGGCGAGGCGGCGGATTGTCGCCATCCCTTCGGGATTGAGCGGGCCGATATGCTTGTGGAGGATGGTCCCGTCCCCGTTCACAACGAAGGTCTCGGGGACGCCGTAGACGCCCCAGTCGATCGCCGAGCGTCCGTTCCGGTCCAAGCCCACGGCCGAATAGGGATTGCCCTTCGCGCCGAGAAATCGGCGGGAATTGTCGACGTCGTCCTTATAGGCGATGCCGGCGATCGAGATCGCCGGATCGGCTGAAAGGGCCATCAGGAACGGGTGCTCCTGGTGGCAAGGCAAGCACCAGGATGCGAAGACGTTCACGACCGTTCGCCTTCCCTTGCGCAAGGACGCCGCGTCGACCCCCGGGACGGCGGCTCCATTGCGCGACAGCCCCTCGAGCGCCGGCAGGGCGAAGTCGGGGACCTGCCGGCCGATCATCGGCGACGGAACAACGGACGGATCGCCCGAGAAAAGCCTGAGGAGGAAGAGGCCCGCGAGGCCGAGAAACAGCGCCAGCGGTGCGAGCAGGATGAGCCGCGACCTCGCGCCTCCCGCTGCCGCAGGCTGGGTTCCGTCCATGTCAGATCGACCGTCTGGCGCGTGGCGCGCCCTGCGCGTCCAGTTCGGCGAGCCGCCGCGTCAAAGCGCGGTGATCGAGCGTCACCCACGCGGTCAGCATGGCGATGACCAGGACGGCGACGGCATACGCCGCGATGATGAAGGGCCAGTTGTCGCTCATGCGATCGCTTCCCCTTCATCCACGCCGCCGCCGGGCGCGGCGTGCGCCGCGAGGAGCGTGATGGTGCGGATGCGGCGGCGCAGAATGTCGTTGCGCATGGCGGCGAGATGCAGGCTGGTGAAAAGGAAGAAGAAGCCGCCCGCCATGGCGAGGAGCGGCGTCAGCATCGAGGGATCGATGGCTGGCCCTCCAAGGCGCAGGACGGACGCCGGTTGATGCAGCGTGTGCCACCAGTCGACCGAGAACTTGATGATGGGGATGTTGACGAATCCGACCAGCGCCATGATCGCGCCCGCCCGGGCCGCCTGCGACGGCTCCTCGATCGTTCTCTGCAGAGCGATCAGACCGAGATAGATGAGGAAGAGGGCGAGCACCGAGGTCAATCGTCCGTCCCACACCCACCAGGTTCCCCACATGGGCTTGCCCCAGATGGAGCCCGTCGCAAGGCACAGGAACGTGAAGGCGGCGCCAAGGGGGGCAGCGCTCCGCGCCGCGACGTCAGCGAGCGGATGCCGCCAGACGAGGACGCCGAGCGCCGAGGCGGCGATCAGCGTGTAGATCGCCATCGCGAGCCAGGCCGCCGGGACATGCACATACATGATCCGCACGGCGTCGCCCTGCTGATAGTCCGCTGGCGAACCGGGAAAGGCGTAGTAGAGCCCGACGGCGAACAGCAGGGCGCTCATCCCTGCCGTGAACGGCAGGAGCCGACGTACGAGGCCGAGAAAGACCGCAGGATTGGCGAAGCTGGCGAACATGGCTGAAGACTACGCGCAGGCG
Organism: Beijerinckiaceae bacterium; assembly: GCA_040509705.1. Lineage (GTDB taxonomy): Bacteria > Pseudomonadota > Alphaproteobacteria > Rhizobiales > Beijerinckiaceae > Terrirubrum. Next base: position 5,009 of record JBEVKO010000024.1, on the reverse strand, counting down.
CCCTACGGTTCGGTGAATCCATGCGACGAACATCGCGCGTCGCGACGGGCGTCGCCGGAGGGGTCGATCTGCCGGCTGATCTATTGGACGCTGAGCCCGCCGGCAACGCGGCGCAAGGCCGCCCCGCGCAAATGTGACCGGCGTGGCGCCGCGATTGGCGGTCCGGTATGGTCGCCGCCGTTTCGGCGGAGCGATGCATGAAACCTGATTTCTCGGTGGCGGGCGCGAAAGTCCTCATCACGGGCGGCGCGGGCGGCATCGGTCTCGCCTTTGCGCGCGCCTTTGCGGATGCCGGCGCGCGGGTCCACATCGCCGATGTGAAGGCGCCGGATCAAACGCCGCATGGCGTTGCTTTCACATCGGTCGATGCTCGCTCCGACGCAGATGTTGCGGCGCTGGCGGCGAAGCTCGACGGCCTCGACTGCTTGATTCATTGCGCTGGGCGTCTGATCAGAGATCAAGAGTACGAAATCGACACCTTTCGCGACATCGTCGACATTCACCTGTTCGGCGCCATGCGCTTCGCAACCGCGTTCCGCGAGCATCTCAAATCCTCCGACCGCGCTTCGATCATTTTCATCGGCTCGATGTATTCGTTCTTCGGCGCGCCGCACATTCCCGCCTATTCCTCGGCGAAGACGGCGCTTGTCGGGTTGATCAAATCGCTCGCGATCGGGTTCGCGCCGGACCGCATTCGCGTCAATGGAGTCGCGCCGGGCTGGATCAAGACCGAGATCAGCCGGCGCGGCCGCGAGAATCCGGAATTCAACGCCAAGGTGGTGGCGCGCTTGCCGAACGGCGAATGGGCCGAACCAGAAGAACTCGCCGGCGCCGTGATCTTCCTTGCGTCGCCGGCGTCGCGTCTTGTGAATGGCGTGATGATTCCCGTCGACGGCGGATATGTCGCGTCGTGATGACGCTGTCGCCTGATCGGGCTGCAGCCGGACGTCAGTCGGGCGTGCGCCACGGGGACGTCGCCTCGCCGCCTTCTGACGGCCGTGTTCCGCTTCAATCTCCGACTCCGATGCGCCCAATTCCGTCAGCACAATCGCCGATATGGTTCCCGTCTCGCCTGCGTCCGCTCGTCGCGGCGATGCTGGCTCTGGTGTGCCTCTTCGCCGCCATTTCCGCGCAGGGTCAGACGCCGCCTGCCCCAACTGCGCCATCTGCGCCCGCCGCGGCGCCGGCTATTCCGCCTCCCGCGCCGCAGCCAAGCGCCGCGCGCGCCGCCATTGACGGCCTCCGCTCCCAGCTCGACCAGATGGAGGCGACGCTCAAGCGCCCGGACCTCAGCGATGACATGCTGAGAAACATGCGCCTCGCACTTGAGCCGCATCTCGAGGCGTTGCGGGGCATCATCGAGGATACGTCGCCCCGCGCCGACGCGTTGCGGGCGCGCCTTGCATTGCTCGGACCGCGTCCGGACGCCGCGCAGCCCGAAGCGCCCGACATCGCCCGCGAGCGCGCCGAACGCGAGCGGGCGGTGAAGGAGGCGGACGATACGCTCGGACTGGCCCGCACCCTGCTGGCGCAGGGCCAGGAAATCGCCACCGACCTCGCCGATCGGCGCCGCAGCCTGTTCGCCGCGCACTTGCTGGAGCGCAGCACCAGTCCGCTCAACCCGCTGCTCTGGTGGGAGATTGCGAAGGTGGCGCCGCGTGACGTTGAGGCGTTCAGCCTCACCATGTCGGACTGGTGGAGCGCCATCGTCGGCGCCGAAGGATGGTCGCGCTGGCTGCCGGCGCTGCTGGGCATCCTCGCAGCGCTCGCCCTGCTCTTTCCGGTGACGCGCTTCGTCGAGCGGTACGCCATGCGCCGCGAAGGCGTGACGCCGGGGCGCGGCGCGAAGGCGTTCAGAGCGGGCGTGATCCTGCTCCTGGGAGTCGTCAGACCAATTCTTGCGGGCTGGCTCGTCTATGCCGGGTTCGAGGCCGCCGGCATGCTGCCGGGCCGCGTCGCGCCTATTTTCTTCTCGGCCCTGGCGGCTGTCGCCGTTGTCGCGGTCGCGCGCGCGGTTGGGCAAGCCTTCTTCGCGCCCGATGCGCCGAACTGGCGTCTGCCGGATGTCAGCGATGCGAGCGCAGCGGCTCTGAAGGCGACTTTCGTCCAGGCGACGTCGATCCATGTCGCCGGCCGCGTCATCGAGACGATCAATCGTGCGATCGGCGCCGGACTGCCGCTGACCATCGCAACGCGGGCAATCTTCGCCCTGCTGTTCGCCGCCGTCGCCTGGCGCATCCTGTCGCTGGCGCGCGTGCAGGACCCCTCCGAGGAAGCATGCCTCGGGCCCTACGTGCCGCCGGCGGTGACGCTGGCCGGGCCGGCGCGCGCCGCGCTCGCCGTGGCGCTTGTGATCGTGATCGGCGCGGCGCTGCTGGGTTATGTCGCGCTCGCGGTTTTCATCATCGATCAGATCCTCTGGCTGAGCCTGCTCGCGATCGCGCTCCGCCTCGCATTGATCACTGTCGATGAGTCGGTCGCTTCGCTGCTGGCGACGGAAACCCGCATTACGCGCGCGCTGAGCGAGAGCGTCGGCCTGCGGAGCCGTTCGATAGAGCAGCTCGCGGTGATCGCTTCGGGCCTGCTGAAGCTTCTGATTTGCATCGCCGCCGCGATGATGGCGATCACGCCGCTTGGCGTGCAGTCGACCGACATCTTCGCACCCCTGCGGGCCGCCCTGTTCGGCTTCCAGATCGGCGGCGTCACCATCTCGCTCTCCGCCATCGTCGCGTCGCTCGCGATCTTCGCGGGCGGCGTCTTCCTCACGCGCTCGAGCCAGCGCTGGCTCGACGACAAGTTCCTGCCGCACACAGATCTCGACGCCGGGCTGCGCAACTCGATTCGCACCGTCATCGGCTATGCGGGCCTCGTTGTCGCCGCCGCACTCGCGGTTTCCTCCTTCGGCTTCTCGCTCGACCGCATCGCCATCGTCGCCGGCGCGCTTTCCGTCGGCATCGGTTTCGGGCTTCAGTCCGTCGTCAATAATTTCGTGTCCGGTCTCATCCTGTTGTGGGAGCGTCCCATCCGCGTCGGCGACCTTATCGTCGTCGGCGACGAGCAGGGATATGTCAGGCGCATCAACGTCCGCTCAACCGAGGTCGAGACCTTCGACCGTTCGACCGTCATTCTGCCGAACTCGAATCTCGTATCGGGCATCGTCAAGAATCGCGTCCACACCGACCGCACCGGCCGCGTGCTGATCTCGATCTGCGTGCCGCGCCTTTCGGATCCCCACGCCGTCGAACAGATCATGCTCGACGCGGCGTCGCGGCATCCCGACGTGATGAAGAAGCCCGCGCCGCGCGTCGCCTTCAAAAAGATTGGCGAAACCGTGCTCGATTTCGATCTCATCTGTTTCGTCAGCGAGGTTGAGATCGCGTCGAGAGTCTCGAGCGACCTCCACTTCGCGATCTTTCCGGCCCTCGCGAGCGCGCAGATCGCCGCCGCGGCGCAGACGGTGAATGTCGAAGGCATCGACCGGCTGGAGGAATCGCTCGACCAGATCGCGGAAGCGATCGAGGACCGCGATGACGGGCGCGAGGCGAAGGAGCGCGAGGCGAAGGAACGCGAGGCGAAGGAGCGCGAAGAGAAAGAGCGCGCCGCCGCCGCACCCCGCGATTCGAAGCGGCGCACGGCCGCCAGCCAGAAGGCGCCGGCCAAGTAGATCGCTTCGCCGCAAGCCGCGACGCGCGGCTGGACAAGAGAGTGCGACCGGAACCTTCTGCCTGCTGACTCAGACGAACCTGAAGTCGCCCGCATCGAGCATACTCAGCGGCGTCGTCGTCAGAGCGATGGCGTTGGCTTGATCGAGCGTGATGAGCGTCCCGCCATTGATCGTCGTCATCGCCGCCCGGACGGCCTCGAAGCTGGCGAAGACGGATGAGGAGAACTCGATCACGTCGCTGCTCGACGGCCCCGCGACGAAATCGAGGATCGTGTCGTGCCCGAAGCCCGGTCCGAACACGAATATATCGTCGCCGCCGCCGCCCTTGAGCAGATCGTCGCCGCCGGCGCCGATGATGATTTCATTGCGATTGTCGCCCAGGATCTTCTCATGCGCGACGGTTCCTTCGAGCCGTATGCCGGGTTCGGCCGGCGCGAAGATGGAGTCGCTCGCGTCGAGATCGTTCAGCGCCACATTGCTGAGGGCGATGGCGTTGTAGGGATCGATCTGGATCACCGTGTCCGACCCGACCTGGCGCAGCGCGGCGCTCACGGCGGCGAAGTCGATGAACTTGGACGTCGGGAGTTGCAGCCGGTCGGCGCCGGATTCGAAATCCGCAATGGTGTCATTGCCGGAATCCGCGTTGAAGATGAGGAGGTCCTTGCCTTTGCCGCTGATGATGTAGTCGTCTCCGCCGCCGCCTTTCAGGACGTCGTCGCGTTCGGTTCCAATGATTCTATCGGGACCTTCGCCGCCCGTGAGGGCGTCGTCAGGAATCGCCGGCTCGCCGAACTCCTCCAGCAGACGGGCGAGGTCTTCGGCGATTTCCGCGTCGCTAACGTCTTCGGGACCCTCATAGGGCAACTCGTCCCAGGTCCAGGATTCGGTTGAATCGTCGTTGATGAAGTCGCTTTCGACGGCGTTGCGCACGAAGGTCTTCGCCTTGGCGTCGAGAAGCGTGTAGTACTCGTCCAAGGAAATTCGCTCTTCGTAGAGGTCCCAGGAGCTGTTGTCGCTGATGAAGGTCAGCCCAAAGTCGCCGGGCTCGTAGTCCTTCAGCGTGACGGAGCCCTGCCAATAGGGGCCCGCGCCGTAGGTGTAATTATTCAGATCATAGGTGGAGGCGATAACTCTAAGGTCGCCATTTTCGAGGAAAAAATAGCTGACGCCATAGTGATAGTCGCCCAAGAGATCATCCATCCCGTGGTCGGCGTCGAACATGAAAGAGTTGGCGCCCAATCTGCCGGAATATCCGCCAGACAGTTCGATCGTCGCTGATGTCCCCGTCAGCGAATCGGCCGTCGGCACGCCGCGGTCGTCATTCCACAGCCGATCCGCCAGCAGA
>JBEVKO010000023.1:0-9848 GCA_040509705.1 Beijerinckiaceae bacterium | reverse complement strand
CGTGCTGTCGACCTGCTGCGTTTCGAGCGCCTTCCATGCGACGCCGGAGATCACCAGGACAGCGACGCAGGCGGCAAGAAATGCGTTCATCGAACCCCTCCCATTTTGAGCGAAGCTAGAGCAACGGCCCGCTACGGTAAAGGCTCACGCATGGGGATGCGCCGCATGAAGCGCCTCGGCTGCGGCGACTTCTTCCGGCGTGTTCGCGTTGAAGAAGGGATCGATCGGCTGCGTCGCCCACTCTGCCGTCGCCACGCGATACCGCGCGGTGAAGCGATCGATCTTGCGCTCATCCTCATCGACGAGCGCCTTGCGCAAGGCGACAGCGATAGAAACCGGCCACAGGCCGATGACGGGATGCGTCCAGCCGCCGGATGCGGCGCAGGCGAGATCGGCGCCCTGCGCTTCGCGTTCCGCATGAAGCCGCGCAAAGAGATCGCGGGGCGGAAAAGGCCCGTCCGCTGCGATGCTGACGACCCAACCGAGTTCGCTGCGGTTGACCGCCGCCCATTCAAGACCTGCGAGAATGCCAGCCAGTGGTCCCGCGAAACCGGGCACTGAATCGGCGACGACCGGAAGCCCGTAACCAGCGAAACGCGCGGGATCGCCGTTGGCGTTGAGCAGCAGCCCATCGCATTGGGGGCCGAGCCGCTCGATCACATGCGCAAGGATCGGCTTGCCGCCGATCGCGATAAGCGCCTTGTCGCCGCCGCCCATGCGCCGCGCGAGTCCGCCCGCAAGGATGAGGCCGAGGGTGGGAGGATGCTCACTCATCCCCGCCTTCGCCCTTTCTGCGATGCTTCATGCTTTCATCTTCGACATAATTCAGATCTTGATCGAAAATAATGCGGTCCTCGCCGGACAGCGCGACGAAGCGTTTTCCACGCGCGCGTCCAATCAGAGTAAGCCCGGCCTTGCGTGCAAGCTCGACTCCCCACGCCGTGAAGCCGGAGCGCGAGACGAGAATCGGAATGCCCATACGCACCGTCTTGATCACCATTTCCGATGTCAGGCGGCCGGTCGTGTAGAAGATCTTGTCGTCGCCCGAAATGCCGCGCCGGAACATGAAGCCGGCGATTTTGTCGACGGCGTTATGGCGGCCGACATCTTCGGTGTAGATGATCGGCTGGTCGCGCACGCAGAGCACGCATCCATGAATCGCGCCGGCTTCAAGATAGAGCGAAGGGGTCGTGTTAATGACGGTCGTCAGCCGGTAGAGCCAGCTCGTGCGCAGCTCCGCCTTCGCCAGCGTGATGCCTTCAATGACCTCCATGAGATCGCCGAACGCCGTGCCCTGGGCGCAGCCCGACGTCTGCGTGCGCTTCCTGAGCTTCTGCTCGAAATTGGTCTGCCCGTCGGTGCGCACGACGACGACCTGCAGATCATCGTCATAGTCGACGCCCGTAACCTCGTCCGTCGGCTTCAGCATGCCCTGGTTGAGGAGGTAGCCGATCGCCAGTTCCTCAGGATGATCGCCGATCGTCATCATCGTGACGATCTCCTGCGCGTTCAGGTAAAGCGTCAGCGCCCGCTCCACGGTGACGCGCGTCTCGACCCGAGAGCCGGACTGGTCGACCCCCGCGACCTTCTCGGTCAGGCGCGGATCGTCGGGGTTGGGCTTGATGATGTAAGGCTCGGCGTCGGCTTTCATGACCCCAAGATCGGGCGGCCCCGGCCCGGCGGCAAGGGGATGGGACGAAAGGACGGCGTCGCGTCAAGGCTTCGGCAACCCTGGAAGCGTAGCTTGGCCCGAACCCGGCTTCCGGAGGCCGACGGTGATCATCGCCCAGGCGCCTGCGCAGACCCCCTCGAGACTTCTCGCCGCCGCCCAGGCCGAGGCGCTGGCGATGCTCATTGGCGGCGGCGTCGCCGAGGCGCGCGTCACGGCGCTCGAGCCGGGCGGACTCGCTCGCCTCCTCATGGATGGGGTCCCGTTAGCTCTCACGCTCCCTGACGGCGCGGCGGTCGCGATCGGCGACAGGCTCGCGATCCGGCAGGCGATCGGCCCGACGGGCGAGACGAGCGTGGAGTTGCGCCGTCTGGCGCCGGGGGAGACGGCAAGCACGGTGACATTTCGGGCTATGGGAGAGATCGCAAAGGAGCCGGCGCTTCCGACGCAAGCGCGCGCTGTCACGACCATAACAGCGCCCCAGCCGGACGTCGAAATTGATGGCCCGGCGGACGTGCACTCCGCGTTGCTTCCGGCGGTGCGCGATGCGCTGGCGCGGCAAACCGGTTGGCCGGCGCTCTTCGCTCACTTGCGCGCCTCCTCGTCCGCCGGCGTCGCGTGGCCGCCAAGCATGCGCGCTGCTTTGAGCCAGATCCTCGCTCGCCAGATTGATTTTGAGCAGCCTGACGCGGCTGTGGCTTTGAAGCGGGCGGTTGAAGGATCGGGAGTGTTCCTCGAAAGCGATCTCGCGACCGGCGGCGCGGGCGCGCTGGCGCGCGGCGATCTCAAGCAGGCTCTGCTAGCGCTGCGCGCGTTGCTCCGGGGCGTCGCTGTCGATCCGGCGACTGGCTCGGCGAAATCCGGCGAGTCTGCAACAGGGACCGTCGCTCCTTCTCCGAGGCCGCCCCTGAAGGGCGACCTCGCGCCGATGCAGGTCGCGCCCGAAGCGCCAATCGAACACGCGATGCAGCCGCGCGAGCTTGCGGGCGCTTTGCTGAAGGAACTGGAGGGCTCGCTCGATCGAATCCGGCTGTTGCAGTTTGCTTCGCTTCCCGACAGGCCCGCTGCGGAATTGCAGCAACAACCGAATGCGCCTCCCGCTCCGAGGCAGTGGCAGGTCGAGATTCCGCTGATGATGCAGCCGGGCGCGGCATCGCTTCCGCTGATGATCGAACGCGAAGGCGCCTCCCAGACAGGCGGCGGCTCGGAAGGCGCCGCCTGGCGCATGCGCTTTGCGCTGGAAACGGCCGAGCTCGGGCATGTCGATGTGGCCGTCAGTCTGCGGCGCGGCAAGATCGATGTCCGTTTCTGGGCGGACGACGCCAACACGGCCGCGCTGATCACGGGCGGGCAGACGGAACTGTCCGAGCGTCTTTTCACCGCCTCGCTGCCGGTTGAGACAATTCAGTGCCAGCACGGACGTCGCGCGCAAAAGCAAACAACGACTGTGCGCCAGGGGCAATTTCTGGATTTCCGGTCATGAGCGCTTACGACCCCGCGCGTCTCGCCGTTGCGCTGGCCTATGATCGCGAGCATGACAACGCGCCCCGCGTGGTGGCCAAGGGGCGCGGGGAACTCGCGGAACGCATCATCGCGGTTGCGCGCGAGAACGGCGTCGCAATTGAAGCCGACCCGGCGCTCGCCGCAGCGCTGAGCTTCGTTGAGCTCGACGACAGCATTCCGGAAGAACTCTATCGCGCAGTGGCGACGGTGATCGGCTTCGTCCTTCGCCTGCAGCAGGCGCGCACGACGCGCGCCTGACTTCTCTTTCGTAGCGCAGACCGGAACTTCAGCCCGGCGCAGCGCCCTGCGTGCTCACATAGACCGCATAGAGCGATTGGCTCGCCGCCATGAAGAGGCGGTTGCGCTTCGGTCCGCCGAAGCAGACATTGCCGCAGATTTCAGGCAATCGAATGCGGCCAATCAGCTTGCCGTCAGGATTCCAGACTGTGACGCCGCTGTAGCCGACGGCGCGGCCGGCGTTGCTCGAGCACCAGATATTTCCGTCGACGTCGCAGCGCACGCCGTCCGGCCCGCACTTCACGCCGTCGATCATGAAGTCGGTGAACAGCTTGCGGTTGGAAAGCTTGTTGTCGGCGCCGACATCGAAGGAATACATCTCGCCTTTGCCGCCCGGGCCTGTGTCGCCCGGTCCCTTGCCGGTCGATGTGACGTATAGCTTTTTGTAGTCGTGCGAGAAGCAGAGACCGTTCGGATCGGGAACCTGCTCTTCCGTGACGACGAGATCGACGCGTCCGCTGGGATCGATGCGATAGCAGTTTGTCGGCAGTTCGCGCCGCGCCGCGCCGATTTCCGCCGCCTGTCCCAGCCGATTCTTCAAACGGCCTCCCGAATTGCTCGGACCGCCCGCAACATCCGGCGCACCCTCGTAGAGCTGTCCGCCATAGGGCGGATCGGTGAACCAGTAGCTGCCATCCGGATGCGGCACGACGTCGTTGGGAGAATTTAGGCGCTTGCCGTCGAAGCGATCCGCGAGCACCGTCACCGCCCCGTCATTCTCGTAGCGCACGACGCGGCGCGTCAGATGTTCGCACGACAGTTGCCGTCCCTGGAAATCGAACGTGTTGCCGTTGCTGTTGTTGGAAGGCGCTCGGAAGACGCTGACGCGGCCATTGTCTTCAATCCACCGCAATTGCCGATTGTTGGGGATGTCGCTCCATACGAGGTAACGGCCTTGCGCGTTCCACGCCGGCCCTTCGGCCCAGAGCGAGCCGGTCCACAAACGCTGAATCGGAGCGTTCGGCTGAGTTATGCCGTTGAATGAAGGATCGACCGCAAGCACGTCCGGGTCCCAGAAGTACGTCGTCGGCGCGCCGTTCGGGCTGAAATCGCGCGGCGGGTTGGTTATCGTGCTCGGCGGGGCCATAGGCGTCTGCGCCGATGCGCTTGTCAGCGCCAGAGCGCCAACTCCGCCGCCTATCGTGCTGACGATGGCCCGCCTCGACAGCGTCGACTTGTCTTTTCGCCTGACTGTTTCCTCGGTCATTGGTGTTCTCCCCTTTTGACGATCGGGTGACAATGAGCGCGAAGAAATGCCGCGCCGAACACTCATTGGGCGCGGAACCTATCGTAGTGAGCGCGATGGTCAAGCCGCTTCACAGTTCGCACAAGCGAAGGGCCAGATGATCGCCAATGTTGCGGCGCACGGCGGCGATGTCGCCGACTGCGAAGCACGCTTACATCTTCGAAATCGCGATGCGATCCTCATCGTCGAGCGAAAAGTCGAAAATGTCGATGTTGGCGCGCAGGTTTGCTTCGCGCGACGCTTTGGGAATAGCCGATACGCCTTGTTCAACGAGCCACCGCAACGCGATCTGCGCGGCCGACTTGCCATACTTCGCGCCTATTCCGCCGAGCGTGCGATCGCGCGCAAGATCGCCCTTGCCGAGCGGCGAATAGGCGGTGATGGCGACGCCTTTCTGTCGCGCGAAATCAAACAGCGGATCCTGCGACATTCCGGGATGATAGCGCACCTGATCGCACGCAATCGGCGCTGAAGAGGCCGCTATAGCTTCCGTCAGAATGCCGCGCGGAAAATTGCTGACGCCGATCGCGCGTGTTTTGCCTTCCGATTGGAGGTCCGACATGGCGCCGAGCGTCTCCGCAAGCGGGACTGAGCTGTTCGGCCAATGCATCAGCAATAAATCGACATAGGCGAGGCCTAGCGCGCGCAGCGAATCCTCCGCAGCCCGGCGCGCGTCGTCGGCGCGAAAATTGTTTGTCCAGATTTTGGTTGTGACGAAGATCTCGTCGCGCGGAATTCCGGACGCGCGGATTGCTTCTCCGACCTCGCGCTCGTTGGCGTACATTTCCGCCGTGTCGACATGGCGGTATCCCAGCTTGAGCGCCGTCAGCACCGCCTTGACGCAAGAATCGCCGCTGAGCTGCCAGGTTCCAAGTCCGATGACGGGCATGCGGCCGCCGCCGGCAAGTTCAAGTTCGTACATGCGCGTCTCCCGTGAGAGGCGAAAGTCGCCGGTTGATAGTCAACGCATTCGACGACGAAGCGCCGTTATTCCGTTTGGATAGATCGCCGTAGTTCGTGCAAACCAAGTTCAAACGTTGCAAGTTGCGCAATGTCACGTTGAAATACATTGAATATCTTGCGCTGCAAACCTCTGAACTTGCATTGCGAGCATTGCAGCTCGGAACGAATGAGAGCATGAATGCGCGACTCCAACTGTTGGAGCGCTCGTGCAATGTCGGAATATCGAGGGGAACAGCTGCTGCAGGCTTTGACCGAGCTTGTCGGAAACGGCCGCCCCTTCTTATTCAAGAGCGCGTACGTCGATCAATACAGCCTGAGATTGGTCACGAAGCAAGTCGGACGAATTCGGCTCGTCCGGTTCCATAGCAATTTCGACATCTAAACCAGGCTTGAAGCCGAGTCGCCGATTGTCTACTTTGAATACATCGATGCTGGAACGACCCATTTCATCCGTGGGAGCGGCGAAACGCTTGGAATGGGAGCCGCCGGCCAAATGCTGGTTCTGAAGATTCCAGACGGCGAAAGGATCAGTATCTGCGCGCGCGATGTCCGCACCGGCATAGGCGTTCTGCATGACCGGCTGCTCGAAGTTGTCGCGCAGTACTTCGGCGTCGCCCCGCCGCGCCGTCTTACTTTTCAGACGACCACGCCCGCCGGTTTAGAAGTCCTCTCTGCGTTGCGCGGAATGGCGAACACCCTTCTTGAATCGGAACACGTATACGAATCATGGAATCCCGCGATGCTGCGAGCGTACGAGACGACAATGACGGCGTCGCTGCTTCTCGGCGTTCCCAGCAACGTGACAGGTCTGCTCGGGCGGGCGGAGGATATTGTTGCGCCCAAGTATATCCGTCGCGCCGTCGATTTCATGCGGGCGAGCCTCCAAGCGGATGTCGTGCTTGAAGACATTGCGCAGGCCTCGGGCTGCTCGCCGCGCAATCTGCAATTGACTTTCCGAAGGCTTGTAGGCTCCACCCCCATGCGCCACCTGCGCACGCTTCGGCTCGAAGAGGCGCGGCGCCGGCTTGGAACCCAGTCAGCGTCGCTCGCCTCGATCGCGACGTCGCTCGGCTACACCAACCTCGGCCGCTTCGCGAGGGACTACCGCATCATGTTCGGAGAAGCGCCGTCCAGGAGCCTGAGGGCGCTTCGCGCGGCGGCGAAGGATCTCGCGAAGGATTGAGGATGCGCGCCGCGCGGGCTTGCCCACGCGTCATCGGGGGCGGGCCGAGGCGCCGCCTCGCAGCCCTTGCGCTGCCAGGGGTCTCGCGCCTATGTCGCATCCAATGACCGCACTCCCTGACCTTGGACGCTGGCGCTTCTCCGTCGCCCCGATGATGGATTGGACGGATCGGCATTGCCGGTTCTTCCATCGGCTGATGTCGCGCCGGATGCTGCTCTACACGGAGATGCTGACGACAGGCGCGGTGATCCATGGCGATCGCGAACGCCTGTTGGGCTTCGATCCGGCCGAGCATCCGGTCGCGCTGCAGCTCGGCGGGTCCGAGCCGGCGGAGGTCGCCGCCGCCGCAAGGATCGGGGCAGCGCTCGGCTATGATGAGATCAACCTGAATTGCGGGTGTCCGTCGGACAGGGTGCAGAGTGGGCGCTTCGGCGCCTGTCTGATGCGCGAGCCGGCTCTCGTCGCCGACTGTGTCGCAGCGATGAAAAGCGCAGTGACGATTCCCGTCACCGTCAAATGCCGCATCGGCGTCGACGAGCAGGATCCGGAAGTGGCCCTCTTCTTGATGGCGCGCGCGGTCGCGGCTGCCGGCGCGGATGCGCTGATCGTCCATGCGCGCAAAGCCTGGCTTCAGGGCCTCTCGCCACGTGAAAATCGCGATGTGCCGCCGCTCGACTACGGCATCGTTTTTCGGCTGAAGGCCGCACATCCGAAGCTGCCCGTGATCGTGAACGGCGGCATTGCGTCGGTTGATCAGGCGACGACGCTGCTTGAGCCGCGCGACGGCGCCGCGCTCGATGGCGTCATGCTCGGGCGCGCCGCCTATCAAAATCCCGGGCTGCTGCTCACAGTGGATCCGACGTTCTTCAATGGGCCGGCGCCATTCCCGGAAGAACGCGAGGTCGTCAAGGCTTTGATGAACTATATCGAAGCGCACCTTGCGCGGGGCGGCAGGCTGAGCGCTGTCACGCGCCACATGCTCGGCCTTTTCGCGGGCCGCCCCGGCGCACGCGCGTTCCGGCGAACGCTTGCAACTGAGGCGGTGAAGCCGGGCGCCGATCTCTCCGTCATTCGCTCTGCGCTCGATTGCATCCGCGACGAAGCTCCATTCGCCGAGGCCGCGGAGTGAGCTCGGCATTTGCTCCGCGCGATCCGGACTACGAGACGAAGGTTCGCGCAAGCTTCGCCAGGCAAAGCATGATGGCGACGATCGGCGCACGGCTCGAGGCGATTGCTCCCGGCGAATGCGTGATCGCGATGCCGCGCGCCGAGTCGCTGTTGCAGCAGCATGGCTTCGCACATGGCGGGGCGATCGGCATGATCGCCGATTCAGCCTGCGGATACGCCGCGCTGTCGCTGATGCCGGCGGGCTCCGGCGTGCTCACTGTCGAGTACAAGATCAACTTCATTGCGCCGGCCGCCGGCGAACGCTTCATTGCGACGGGAAACGTGCTGCGATCCGGCCGTCAATTGACGGTGTCGCAGGCGACCGTGGAATCGCTGAATGGCGGGGAACGCCGCGTCATTGCGCATATGACTTCCACGCTCATGACGATCGCAGGCCGCAGCGACGTTGTCGACTGAAGCGATCAGGCGATGTTCCCTCGTTCCGGCGGCTCTAGCGCGCGCGCAGGATGAGCTGGTCACCTTCGACGCGATAGCTCGCAAGCCGCTCGAGGAATGACATGCCGAGCAGGTTTTCCCGCAATGCGCCGGGGCGCGCGACCATCGCGGGCACCGCGCGCTCGCTGATTGAACCGATGACGAGTTCGTTGATGCGGATCGGCGCGGCCGTGGTTCGGCCATTGGCCGTCGAGACCGGGATCGTGAAATCGCTGTCGGTGAACGTGTAGCCCGCAGTCCGCGCGAATTCGCCCGTCAGAACCACGGCGCTCGCTCCAGTGTCGAAAATGAATCGCGCGGTTTGGCCATTCACGCGGCCATTCAGAATGAATGAGGAGCCGGCCCCACGCGCGATGCGGATTTCGCCGCTGCGTGTTGTAATCGCGGCGCCCGGAACGATCGCCCCCAGAATGCGGTTAGCGACGTCCGACAACTCATAGCGATAAGCATAAAGGCCGACGAAGAGAATGGCGGCGCCGCTCCAGAAGGCGACGGCGTGAACCGCTTGCGCCAGGCGCCCGCGATAGTCCTGAAGCAGACGGTGCGCGAACGGAATGCCGAGAGCGACCAGCGCCGACAGTCCGGCGAACTCGCTCGGAGAGAGTCCTGCAATCGATTCCCGTTCGCCGAAAAGGACCAGAAGAATCATGGCCCCGATCAAAATCATCAATGACACGATTGCCAGCATCGGCGAGCGGCTCTCCTTGAACGAATTTGCGCAAACGCAGCTTCACGACGGCAGCCTTGACACAGGCGCTTCAACGCGTCGACCGCGCAGATCTACGGGCGGGGCGAAGTCCTCATTGCGCGAACGTCGCGGCGAGGGGCGTGATCAGGCAGGCGATTTCAGCCACTTGCTGCGCGGCCCCTGCGACATCGCCGGTATGGCCCTGGATCTGACGAGCGGACAGCCATGTGACAAGGAGGCCGGCGACAATTGCGGATCCGAACATGGCGGGCGCCAGCGCCGACGGCCAGCCCGCGAGCATCGTCGCTGCGGCGATGAGCGCTGCAGCTATGGCGAAACCGGCGATCATTTCGGCTCGTCCCGGCCGCCCGAACTGCGCCGATGCGCCGTCGCCGCGCGCCGGCGGAAGCATGGCGAGGGGAATGAGGCCGGCGAGCCGCGAGAGTATCGCGGTTGCAACAAGGACGGCTGCGACGCTCCCTGGCGGCCTGGCTTCGATGAGCGCTCCGATCGCCACGACCCGCAGCAGGATGGAGAGGCACGCGGCGACGGCGCCAAAAGCGCCGACCCGGCTGTCCTTCATGATCTCGAGCTTGCGCGCAATTGTCGTCCCGCCTCCAAAGCCATCGGCGACGTCGGCCAGCCCGTCTTCGTGAAAGGCTCCTGTCGTCACAAT
>JBEVKO010000022.1:0-3973 GCA_040509705.1 Beijerinckiaceae bacterium | reverse complement strand
ATGTGGCTTCATCGAGCAGCAGCACCGGGGCGTCGCGAAGAATGGCACGGGCGATGGCGATGCGCTGGCGCTGACCGCCGGAGAGAGTGACGCCCCGCTCGCCGAGCTTCGTCGCGTACCCGTCGGCGAGCGTGCGGATGAAGCCGTCGGCGGAGGCGAGGACCGCCGCGCGCTCGATCTCGGCCTGCGAAGCGCCCGGCCGGCCATACGCGATATTTTCCGCGACCGTGGTTCCGAAGATCGCCGGATCCTGCGGCACATAGGCGATGCGCGCGCGCAGATCCGCCGGGTCCGCCTCGGCGATCGGTATTCCGTCGAGAAGGATGCGGCCTGATTGCGGATCGTAGAAGCGCAGCGGCAGCTGCACGATCGTACTCTTGCCTGCCCCAGACGGGCCGACCAGCGCGACCGTCTCGCCGGGCCTGACATGGAAGCTCACATCATGCAGCGAGGATCGCTCCGGCGCTGTCGGATATGAGAAGCTGACATGCTCGAAATCGACCTCGCCGTGCGCCGGCGATGGAAAGCGGCGCGGATGCGCGGGCGCAGCGATCGCCGGCTTCGTCGCGAGCAGTTCGGCGAGGCGCGAGGCTGCGCCGGCGGCCTGGCTGACCTCGCCCCATACTTCGCCGAGCTGGCCGAGGCCGCTTGCCGCCATGATGGCGTAGATCACGAACTGCGCGAGGCGCCCGCCCGACATCTCGCCGGCGAGCACGTCCTGCGCGCCGTACCACAGCACCGCGACGACGCTGGCGGAGACAAGGAAAATCCCGACGCCTGAGAGGAGCGCGCGCGACAGCGACGACTGGCGCGCGGCGTCAAAGGCGTTCTCAGCGGCGGCGGCGTAGGCGCGCGCGGTCTCGCGTTCGGCGCCGAAGGCCTGCATGGTCCTGACGGCCCCGATCGCCTCGACCGCATAGGCGGACGTCTCGGCGAGGCGGTCCTGAGCCTGTTTCGCGCGGCGCCGGACCGAGCGTCCCGAGAACAGGAGCGGCAGAACGATGAAGGGGATGGCGCCGAGGACGAGCGCCGACAGCTTCGGGCTCGTCAGCACCATCATCACCGAGGCGCCGATGAAGAGCAGCAGATTGCGCAGCGCAATGGAGGCGCTGGCGCCGAAGGCGGACTTGAGCTGCGTCGTGTCGGCGGAAAGGCGCGAAACCAGCTCGCCGGACTTGGCGCTATCGAAGAAGCCGGGATCGAGCCGAGCGAGATGGTCGAAAACCTGGGCGCGGATGTCGGCGACCACGCGCTCCCCAAGGGTCATGACTAGGTAGAAGCGCAGCGAACTCGACAGCGCCAGAAGACCGGCGACCGCTACCAAAGCGACGAAATAGCTGTTCACGAGGGTTGGATCGCCGCCGAATCCGTTGTCGATCACCCGGCGCACTGCGAGCGGCAGCAGAAGGGTGGCGACCGAGGCGGCGACCAGGGCGGCGAACGCGCCCAGCATGCGGCCCCGGTACCGCAGGACGGCAGGGAGAAGCGGGCGCAGGGCGCTGAGCGGCGCGCGCGGCGCCTCCGGTTCGGCCTGAGCCGGTGCGGGCGGAGGGGATGGGTTAGGCATGGCCTTGGGACGGCGCTTGTTTCAGCGATTTGGTTGGGTTATAGCGCCCGCCATTCCCGAGATGCCAGCGTTCGCGGCTGCGGCCGAGCGCCACTGCGCTTTATTCGCCGTGTCTGGCGGGCGACAGGAGATGAAGATGAAGAGCGACACCCATCCCGAATATCACATGATCAAGGTCATTATGACCGACGGTTCCGAATACACGACGCGCTCGACCTGGGGCAAGGAAGGCGACTCCCTGCACCTCGATATCGACCCGAAGACGCACCCGGCCTGGACCGGCGGCTCGCAACATCTCATGGATCGCGGCGGGCGTCTGTCGCGCTTCTCCAAGAAGTTCGAAGGCCTCGGCGTCGCCAAGAAGTAAGCCGGCGTCCTGCGGCTCGACCCGCGGGACCGCACAACGAGATTCCCGAACGTCGATTGGTTCGGCGTCCGGCGCAAAGTGCGGGAATTGAGCCTATTGGCTGAGCAGGGCCGAGCGCAGCATCTGGACCTGCGCGGCGACCGGGCTGACTTCGACAGGCGGCTGGCCGTCGTTGCTCAACAGCTGGTCGAGATGGACGATGCGGGCCTGAAGCCTGATTGAGCGCGAGACGAGATCCATGAGGCCGGCGGGCAGTTCCTCGACCGTCTGGCTCGGACTGGTTTCCGCCCGGATATTGACTTTCGAGCGCTCCTTGGACGCCTGTGCGCTCGACAATTCTCCTTCGACGACGGCGCGCTGCAGCAGCAGCCACGAGGCGACCTGCATCAGGCGCGTCGTGAGGCGCATGCTCTCCGAGGCATAGGCGAGCCCCGCCATGCGATGCAGCGCTTTGGACTCCTCGCGGCCTTTCCCGTCGAGATAGGAGGCCGCGTCCTCGACAAGCGCCATCCCCTCCTTGAACAGGGACTTGAACGCATCCGATGAAATGAAGCCCATCGCGAACGAGGCGGCGTCGCCTTGCGTATGAACTGGGCCCTTGCCTGTCGCCACTGTGACGTCCCCGATCGTCTTATCGTCGACGTTCGCGCTGAATGGCGCCAATCGACCTGATCCTCGGGAGAGTACCGCGGTCGAAGTCGAAATGCTCGATTTACCAATGATTAGGGTTAACCCGGGCAAGGACCTCTGAAATGCCGCTACCGGATCGTTCAAATGCTATGGCGCCAATGAAGAGGACGTTAGGAAACTGTCGGGCCGCAACCTGGCGAGGCCCGGACGACTGCCGCCAGAACCAAAAAAAAGCCGCCCGAAGGCGGCTTTTAAGTCATCACAGGGAGGCGTCAACAGAGTGACAGGAGCCACTCGCCGTCAGAAACGGAGGACGCAGGGGAAGTTATCGCGCAAAAACCTTAACGGAGCGTAAAGAAGCCGCTCTGTTCCGGAAGAATGAGTCGAATTCATTAAGTCTGGCGGAGGAGCGCGTCGAAGCCGCTAACGACTTGAGTTCGGCGATCGCGCCGGCCGCTCAACCCAAAGACACCCGCGGCGGAGCCCGTCCGGCTCAGCCCAGGAAACGAACCAAACGCCCCTGCCCGCCGCTAATGGCGATACTGCTGGATCCGCGTGGTGCGCAGGCCGGCCAGCCCGTGCTGATCGATAGACAGCTGCCAGCTGAGGAATTCCTCGGTCGTGAGCGTATAGCGCGTGCAGGCTTCCTCGAGGGAGAGCAATCCGCCCCGAACCGCTGCAACAACCTCCGCCTTCCGACGAATCACCCAGCGCCGCGTGTTCGGCGGGGGCAAGTCCGCGATTGTGAGAGGGCTGCCATCCGGCCCAATCACATACTTAACGCGGGGACGCATCATCTCGGTCATCGTACGCTCACATCTTTTCGATGGACCAACCCGGGATTCACCGTATCCGGCCGGGTTTAAGAAACGCCTAAGCAAAAATTGCCGATTGGCTAACGGGTGATCGAGGTGACCTTGTCGAGCGGAACGTTGAATTCGCCGATCTGGAGAACCGTCACGCCATTGGCGATCTTCACCCCTTCGACGACGCCGCTGAATTCGATTGAGGGGGTCACCTGCGACCCCGACGCATCCACGGCGGCGACGGTCAGTTTGTAGCTGCCGTTCGGGGCAAGAGCGCCTGCGGATGTCCGGCCGCTCCAGGAATAGGTGTTCGCGCCCGCCGCCATTGGCTTCTGCTCGGTCCAGACGACGTTGCCGGCGGCGTCGGTCACGGTGAAGGTCGCCATGCGGGCGTCGCGCGGAAGCTTCACCTGCCATTTCGCGGAGCCGTTGCTCAGCATCGTCGACGAGCCGTCGGCAACGATGGTCTTGCCGACGAAGCCGACGGCGTTGGACAGGTTGGAGGCCTGCGCCGACGACAGAAGGGCGCTCAGCGTATCGTTGGTCTTCAGCTGCTGCTCGACCGACGCGAACTGGACGAGCTGCTGCGTGACTTCGTTGGTG
>JBEVKO010000021.1:0-3277 GCA_040509705.1 Beijerinckiaceae bacterium | reverse complement strand
TGATGTAGGCCGAGACGTCCTTGGCGCCGGCATTCAGCAGCGCTTCGGACGCATTCACCAGCGTGCCGCCCGAGTCGACAATATCGTCGACCAGGATGCAGGACTGGCCAGCGACGTCGCCGATGATGTTCATCACCTCGCTCTCGCCCGGCCGGTCGCGGCGCTTGTCGACGATGGCGAGGGGCGCATCGATGCGCTTCGCCAAGGCGCGGGCGCGCACGACGCCGCCGACGTCGGGCGAGACAACCATCAGGTTGCTGGTTTCGAGCCGCTCCTTGATGTCCCGCACCATGGCGGGCGCGCCGAACAGGTTGTCGGTCGGGATGTCGAAGAAGCCCTGGATCTGTCCGGCATGCAGGTCGAGCGTCAGCACGCGATCTGCGCCGGCTTCCGTGATCAGGTTGGCGACGAGCTTGGCCGAAATGGGCGTACGGGCCGATGGCTTGCGGTCCTGACGGGCGTAGCCGAAATAGGGCAGCACTGCCGTAATGCGCTTCGCCGACGAGCGCCGCAGCGCGTCGGTCAGGATTAAAAGCTCCATCAGGTGGTCGTTCGTCGGGAACGAGGTCGGCTGGATGATGAAGACGTCCTCGCCGCGGACGTTCTCGTGAATCTCGACGAAAATCTCCATGTCCGCAAAGCGCCGCACCGACGCGTTGGCGAGGCGGGTCTTCAGATGTGCGGCGATGGCTTCGGCAAGGGGGCGATTGGAGTTGCCGGATACGAGCTTCATGACGCGCGGTCACCTTGGGATCGCCGCCCGCGAGACTCAACCGGAGGCCCAGGGATGCGTGTGGTTTCGCGTCTAACAACGCTGCGCTGCGGCGACAAGCGGATTGGAAGCCGTTCACAAGGGTTTGCGCGGCGGAGCCCGCCAGGCAGACGGCGCGACAGAGGCGGCGCTGCCTACTCTTCGGTCGGTGCGTAGGCCAGCGGCTTTGCCGAACCGGGCTTGCCGCGCGCAGCCGTCGCGACTTTCGTCGATCCGCTCGCCGGCCCGGCTGCGACCAGGAAGCCCGCGATGTCGTTCATGCTCTTCGCGGCGACAAGCTTGAGCGCAGCCTCGTCGACCGCGCCCCAGGGATCTGCGGCTGAGCCCCGGATCTGGGCGGCGCCCTCGACCCGCTGAGCGCGCTGCCTGGTCGTGTCGTAGACGTCCCAGACGTAGGAGAAGGCGATCTTGCCATCGTCGGTGGGGTAGGCGTCGAGATAGCCGCGAACGCGGTAGCGGGGGCTCGCCGTTCCGGGCGCGGGTTTTGCGCCGCCCGCTCCGACCAGCTCGATCTTTCGTTCCGAAGCTTCCTGCGAGAGCGCGCTGGCGAATTTGGTGCGCAGCCCTTCCGGCCCGCCAGACAGGCTCTCGACCGCGATCGGAGCGCCGGACGGCGCGATCACCTTCTCACCGACTGCGAGCCCCATCTCGCCGGTCGAACCGTTGCACGCGGCCAAGGCGACGGTCGCGCTGATGAGAAAGAGACCACGGGCCATCATTCCGGACGTGGAACGTCCGATCGCCGATCCGGTCCGCATGACGCCTCCCTGCTGGCTGTTCTGGTGCGGAATGTTGGGACCTTGTAGATGGCTCCCGCCGAAAGGGAAAGCCTTCCCGTTCTTCAGCGTCAACGCACGACGAGGGAGAGGTCGGGCGCATTGAGCGGGTCGGCGCCGGTCTCCGTGAGCAGCGACGTGCGGCCGAGGCAGATGGCGGTCGCGGTCGGTGAATCCATCAGGATCATGTGCGCAAACATCACCATTCCAGGCTCCAGCGGCCAGGGATTGGCCTCATAGAACATCGGCCAGTCCATCCATGACGGCGTGACTCGCGCGCCGAGCGAATAGCCGCACGCATTGAGACGATGGCTGGCGAGCCCGGCCTCGTCGAAGATGCGCGCATGCGCGGCGAAGACGTCGCCCGCTGTGCGCCCCGGCCGCATCTCCGCCTCGCAGGCGAGAAGCGCCTCGCGCGCCGCGGCATGATAGCGACGATGCAGATGCGTCGGCTCGCCGACGATGTGCGTGCGCATCGCCGCGACATGGTAGTGACGCCAGACCCCGGCGAATTCGAGGGTGAGCTGGTCGTTCGCCTCAAGCTTGCGGCGCCCGGCCTTGTACCGGCAGAGCAGCGCGTCGGGACCCGACCCGATGATGAATTCGTTCGCCGGATAGTCGCCGCCAGCAATGAAGATTTCCGCATGCATGGCGGCGAGGATATCGCCCTCGTCTGCGCCGGCGTTCGTTTCGCGGATCGCGGAGCGGTCGGCCCGGTCGCAAAGCTCGGCGGCGTGGCGCACATAAGCGATCTCGGCCGGCGATTTGACCGCACGCAGCCGCGTCACGATGTGCGAAGCGTCAGTCAGCGTAGCGAACCCGTCGCAGGCGGCCTCGAGCCTGCGGCCATTCGAAGCGATGAGCCCGTAGCTCTCAAACTCGACGCCGATGCGCACATGCGCGCCGCCGACGTCCGCGACCATGTCCTTGAGATCAAGCGCCGGATTGGCGTCGGCGCGATCCCTCCAGATGCGGATATCCTCGATAATTGACGTGTGCTGCGCCTGTCGCAGATCGGCAGACCTGGTCAGCAGCGCCATGCGCCCGTCGGAAGTTACATAGAGGCACTGAAAGAAGCAGAATCCGAACGTGTCGTAGCCCGTCAGCCAATACATCGATTCCTGCTGGAACAGCATGAGGCCATCAAGCATCTCGCGCTGCATGGCGTCGAGAAGTCGCGCCTTGCGCGCAGCGAATTCCTCGCGCGTGAAATGGAGGGACATGCGGTCTCTCTCGCCGTGCAAGCGTTGGCGAAAGAAATAGGACACGGGGATCGTCGAGCCAAGCGGGACCCGGCGCCCGCATCGCCGAGCCCAACGGCGGCCTACTTCATTTTCCGCACGATGGCTTCGACCCGCTGCGCCGCCGCGTCGAGCGCGGTCGCCATCTGCTCTTGCGCTCCGTCCGCCGCCGCAGCCTTCGCCTCGGCCTCTCCCTGAAGCGATGCGATCTCCGCCTCGAGCCGGTCGAGTCTCTTCTTCATTTCCGCGGTCTCGTCGGCGAAAGTCAGCGCCGCCATGACGTGCAGGCGCATGTCGCCGATCTCCCCGAAGGTCTCGCGCAGTTCGGAGATCTTCGCGTCGAGCGCCTCGGCGAGCGACACGAGATGGCGCTCCTCGCCGTCGGCGCAGCCGATGCGATAGGATTTCCCCGCGACCTGGACCGAGACCTGCGCCATGTCGCTACGGCCCCCGGTCGGCGGTCGGCTCGAGCGCGTGACGGATCTCGC
>JBEVKO010000020.1:0-13849 GCA_040509705.1 Beijerinckiaceae bacterium | reverse complement strand
CGGCTTTCGAGGACGCCGCCTATGTCGCAAAGGTCCTGGAGCACACGGCGCGCGAGCGTCAGCGTCTCGCCGCCGGTCTCGCGCCTCTTGGTTTCGAAGAGATTCCGAGCCGCGCCAACTTCGCATCGTTCGTGGCGCGCGAAGATTGCGGCCTCATCGCGAAGGAACTCGCGGCGCTCGGGATCCTGATTGTCCCGTTCGCCATGTCGGATGGGCGCCCGGCGATCCGCATTTCGATCGGAACGCGGGAGGACACCGATGCGGTTGTCCACTCTCTTGCGGCAATCCCCTCAAGCGCCGCGAAGGCGGCGACGACCGTCAATGCGTGATCAGGAGGGCGGCGGCCGGACGATGCACTTCGATGTGTCCTTCGGCGTCGTGTCGAGAATGATCTCGTTCCTCGGCCGTCCGGCGCCGATCACCATCTTGATCTGACCCCGCGGGCAGGCGCCGTCATCGACGAAGACGATCTCGCCGGCCCACAGCACGCCCTGCATCGGCGCCTTCTTGAGGATGCCCTGGGCGCCCGCGGCGCCGGAGAGCGCAGCCGCCAATGCAGCCGCGGCGACGCCCTTCAGGATGACTTGGATCGGACCTGCGCCGACGAACATGGTGCTGCTCCGGGAAGCGATGAGCGGTCTTAGCAGCGCGCCCTGAGGCGCGCTGTTCCAGAAAGCACAGAACTATGCCATCGCTGCGTAAATTCCTTCTTGACGTCGCCGAGGCGCGAAGGAACCTGTCGACGCCAAGGGTGGAAAGTTGCGATGGCCGAGCACTCTGGCAAGATCGACCTGACCGGCGTCTGGACTGGACTTTACAGCTATCAGTCCGGCCAATCCGTGCCATTTTCGGCGAGCCTCATCGAGACCGCCTGCTCCTTCAGCGGAGGCGCAAGCGAAAGCTGCGTGGTGGGCGATGGCTCGCGGCAGACGCTGTTTTCCACCTTCTCGGGCCGTCGCCGCGGCTTGTCGCTGTTCTTCGTCAAAACCTACGACGGAACCGCCGGCTGGAGGCATTCCGTGCGCTATGAGGGCGCGCTCGACGCCGACGCAGCGGAGATCGAAGGGCGATGGACAATCCCCGGCTCCGGCCTCTCCGGCCGGTTCATGATGATCCGTTCCCGCGGAACGGCGGAGCAAGTCGCGCGTCGCGTCGAGGAGCGCGCGTGATGACGCCCCTTCCGGAGGCGGACGCGATCTTACGCGCCGAGCTCATCGAATGGCTCGACACGTTCGCGGGCTATGTGCGCGACGTCGACTACACTTCGGCGCGGCCCCTGTTCCATCCGGATATTCTCGCTTTCGGCACGCATCGCGACGTCATCTCGGGGATCGACGCCTGGATGACGACGCAGTGGGACAACGTATGGCCAAGAACGTCCGATTTTCATTTCGACCTGTCGTCTGTCCGCATCCTTGCGTCAGAGGCCGGCGACATGGCCACTGTCGTCGCGCCATGGCGCAGCACGGGCTATTCGCGCGAGGGCTCCGCGTTCGATCGGCCGGGCCGGGCGACGATGGTGTTCCACAGGCGCGACGGCCAGTGGATCTGCACGCACTCGCACATGTCGCTTAATCGCGGCGTCCCGCAGGAAAGCTTCGCGGAGCGGCCCGTCACATCGCGCGACGCGAGAGATTGAACTCTACCGCCTCGCTTGGACGCAGCGTACAGGAGCAGCATGATCGTCTTCGCATCGACGATCTCGCCGCTGTCGATCATGGCGAGCGCGTCTTCAAACTTCAGCTCCATTACTTCAATGTCCTCGCCCTCCTCTGCATGGCCGCCGCCGGCGCCTGTACGCTGCGCGTCGTCAAATTCGGCAACGAAGAAATGGATGCGCTCGGTCACAGCGCCGGGGCTCATGTAGGCTGCAAAGAGACGCTTTGCCTGGGATATGCGATAGCCCGTTTCTTCCTCGATCTCGCGCCGTATCGCCTCGTCCGGCCTGTGACCATCCAGCATTCCGGCCGGCGCTTCGAGCAGCATCCCGTCGCTATGGCCGCCAACCAACGCCGGCAGCCTGAACTGGCGTGTGAGCAGGACGCTGTCTCGCAACGGGTTGAGGAGTAAGGCCACAGCGGAATCGCCGCGCTCGTAAACCTCGCGCGTCATCCCTTGCACGCGCCCGTCGTTGCGCCGGAAGTCGAGGCGATACTTTCTCAACGGCGCCCAGTCATCGCTCAGTATTTCCACGTCTTTGATCCGGACCCGGTCATTGGCGCAGCGAAAATCTGAGGCGTTCACGACGATCTCCCCATGCCAAACCGCCCTCCATCGCACGATGTGCGGAGAGCAATCCCACTTGTCCACATTGGCCGGATTATGTGCCGATTTGCACAATCCGTTAACGGTGCGCTGTTAGCGTCGGCCAAGGTTTTCGACCCAGTTTGAACGCCGTGGCCCTCGCTCGTCCAGCATCCATCAAATCACCCGACACTCGCCGCCGCCACAGGCGGGTCGCCCTTGATGTCCTCGGCAAATACATGCTGGAGAGCGGCCAGGAATTCGGCTGCCAGGCGGTGGACATGTCGCCCGGCGGGCTATCACTCAGGGCGCGCGTGCCGGGCCGCATCGGCGAGCGCGTCATCATCTATCTCGAGCAGATCGGTCGTATCGAGGGCCGCGTCGCCCGCCTCCTGTCAGGCGGGTTCGCCGTCACGCTCGAAGCCTCGGCGCGCAAGAAGGAGAAGCTCGCCGAGAAACTGACCTGGCTCGTCAATCGCAATGCGCTGGGCGTCGGCGAGGACCGTCGCAACTGGCGCATCGTGCCGCGCAACACTCAGACGCTGATCACATTGCCCGACGGCGGCAGACTCCCGGTCGAGCTGATCGATATCTCGCTGTCCGGCGCGGCCTTCTCCAGCAAGGTGCGGCTCGAACAGGGAATCAATATCCTGATCGGCTCGACGCCGGCGCGCGTGGTCTGGGTGACCGAGAGCGGCGTCGCCGCGGAGTTCGCCAAGCCGCTCGCAGCCGAGCGCTTCGACGAAAACTTGGTGCTGTAGCAAAACGCGCCCGCGCTCGGCGCCGCTGCAAGGCGCGTCAGAGTTTTGCGACTTGCCCGTATTCCAGTTCGACCGGCGTCGCGCGGCCGAAGATCGAGACCGCCACCTTGAGCCGGGCGCGGCCCTGATCGACTTCCTCGACTACGCCGTTGAAGCCCTGGAACGGCCCGTCGGACACCTTGACCTGTTCGCCGACCTCGAAGGTGACCGAGGGCTTCGGGCGGTCGACGCCTTCCTGCACCTGGCCCTTGATGCGCAGCGCTTCCGCCTCGGGAATCGGATGCGGCTTCTTGTCGGCGCCGAGGAAGCCCGTGACCTTCGGCGTGTTCTTGATCAGGTGGAAGACTTCGTCGGTCAGATCGCACTTCACCAGCACGTAGCCCGGAAAGAACTTCCGCTCGGCGTTGACCTTCTTGCCGCGCCGAACCTCGACCACGTTCTCAGTCGGAACGAGCACCTCTTCGAATTTGTCCTCGAGGTGACGTTGCGCCGCCTGATCCTTGATCGACTGTGCGACCTTGTTCTCGAAATTCGAATAGGCGTGAACGATGTACCAGCGCATGCTCATGGGATGATCTCAGCGGCCGATGCCAAGCAGAAGGGCAAGCGCCCATTTGATGATGGAGTCGACAAAGAAGAAGAAGATCGCCGACGCCACCGCCATGGCGAAGACGAGCCCGGTTGTGATGAGGGTCTCGCGCCGGGTCGGCCAGGTGACCTTTTGGCCTTCTGACCGGACCTCCTGCAAGAACTCGAAGGGATTGAACTTCGCCATGACCTCTCCGCCGCTTTCGCGGCGCACCTCTCTGGCAGCCCGAATCGAATTCTTCAGGATACCAAGCAACCCGTTGAAAACCTGCCACTTTCCGAATGATGGCAGGAGTGGAGGGACTCGAACCCCCAACCCCCGGTTTTGGAGACCGGTGCTCTAACCAATTGAGCTACACTCCTTCGCCGGTGCGCCCGGAGCCCGGGAAGCCCGCGTGCGTCAGAGCGCCGCCGGAAAGGTCTGCGGCGGGCCAAAGGGCCCGCCGCGCCGCGTTACATGCATGAGAGCCCGTCAATTTGCAAGCGCCGGATTTCGCTTTGTCCCAGTCGGGCGGGCGCAGCTTAGCGCTCCGTTAACCGCGACGGACCACTTTGTCCGTCGGGGATTGGGTGCTTTCCGAACATGTTTCCACGCGGTTTTCGCGCAACGGTCGCCCAGCGCATGGCTCTTTGGGGCGCCATGCTCATTTTTTTGGGGACGTTGGCGATCACAATCGAGGCTGTCCATATGCGTCGCATGGCGCATTTTCTGGACCGCATGCAGGGTCTCGGAAGTTCGCTTGGCGTTGCGACCGAGCTGACGCCCCTCTTCGCCGCGGCTCAGGGCGCTGACCTTTCTGCGAGAGTCCGCAACCTCGATCTCCCGCGCATTGCCCGAGCCTTCGCTCAGATCGCAGACGACCGCCCCTCTCCCGCCGCCGAGGAACAGGCGCGCGAGGGGATTGCCATTGTCGATCGCCTGAGGGCGGCAATCTCCTCCTCGAACGGAGCCGCCATGGAGGCGGCGTGGACCGCCTCGATCGCCAAGCGGGCGGACCTCGGCAAGGCGCTGTCGCAGGGAATTCTCGACATCCGCAATGACATCTCGGGCCATCTGCGCGCGCATCGCCAGAACCGCCTCATCATCGCGCTGCTGATCGGCTTTCTAATCAGCTTCGTTGGATTTCTTGAATATCGGTGGGTGGTCAGCCCCCTGGGCCGGCTCTCCGCATCGATCGCCGCCGGCGACGCATCCGCGCCGGGAATCAAGAAAGACGCCATGCGCCGCGACGAGATCGGCGCGCTGGCGCAGGCGCTCACCCAGCACTACGCCCTTGTCCGGCGGCAGGAGGCGCAAGCGCAGACCGAGCGTACGTCCTTCTCCGACCGCGTGGCGCGCCAGGAGGAATTTGAACGGGCGAGCTTCGACTTTCAAAGGCGGATCGCGGAAATCGTCGCGCGTCTCGAGAGCAATGCGGGCCAGATGTCGGCCGCCTCGCAGAATCTCGCCGGCCTCTCCCGCAACGTCGATGCGGAAGCCGCCGAGGCGGCGCAATCGACGCAGAAGGCGTCCGATCATGTCGACCGCGTCGCTTCTTCGATCAGCGATATCTCTTCGACGCTGGCTGAAATGAGCGCCAAGGCGGGCCGCACGTCCGCGATCGCCGGCGACGCCAAGGATCTCGTGCTCGCCGCGGACGATGAGACGGCGACGCTCGTCAACGCTGTGCGCACCATCGAGGAAGTGGTGTCGCTGATTCAGGATGTTGCGAACCAGACCAATCTTCTTTCCCTGAACGCGACGATCGAAGCCGCGCGCGTGGGCGCCAGCGGACGCGGCTTCGCCGTCGTCGCATCGGAGGTCAAGCAGCTCGCAACCCGCACTTCGCTCGCAACCGACGATGTGCGCGCCAAGCTCGAGGCGGTGACCATCGCATCGACGCGCATCGCCGATCGCGTCAAGGCGCTCGTCGGCTCGATCGACGAGATCGACGCCGTGGCGAAGACCATCGCCGAACTGATGCGCAGGCAGGACGCCGCATCGCAATCCATCACCGCCAGCACAGGGCAGTCGGCGGATGATGTGAGAAGCGTCGCCGAGAAAGTCGACCGCGTCGCTGGAATGGTCGGCGAGGCGAAGCAGGCCGCGGACGTCGTGACATCGGTGTCGGCGGATCTCACGGGCCGGGCGGCGGATCTGCGCGCGCTGGTCCAGAGCTATCTCGCAGCCACCGGAAAGCTTGCCGCATGACCTTTCTCAATGCCTTCGGCTCGGCCGCCGATGATCCGGCCGAATCTTCGGCGCTGATCGATTACCGCTTCGCCGCCAAGGCGCTGCACTGGCTCACCGCCGGGCTCGTTTTCCTGATGATCGCCTGCGGCCTGGTGATGACTCAACTCGGCGAAGGCCCCGTCGCTGACTTTCTCTTCGGCGCGCACAAGATGACCGGCGTGTTCATCCTCGGCCTGGTGATCGTGAGATGGCTCAATCGCCTCGTCATGCGCTTGCGCGGACGATGGATCGCCCAGACCGGACATCGTCGCATCCATAGCGTGCTGTATGGAGTCATCATGGTCGTGCCGCTGCTTGGCTGGGCCGGCGTCTCCGACTTCGGCGCGCGCGGCGTTCTGTTCGGCTGGGAATTGCCCGCCATCTGGCCTGAAGGCGCAGGATATTCGGACGGGCTTCTGCTCGCGCACGCCTGGCTCGCATTCGGCCTCTTGTTGCTCGTCGCCCTCCATATCGGCCTGGCGCTCGAAGACTACATCATGCGCAACGGCGCCGCCGATCTGGCGCCCGAGGCAAGCAGCGCGTCATCATAACGCCTGCAACGCGCCTGAAATTTCCGCGCCTTCGCCTGAAATTTCGACGACCAACACGGTCGACCTAAGCACGCAGTCGGAACTCATCGCGCAGGCGAAGCGCGCCCGGATGAACGCGTGCTGGCAGTCCCTCTCTGACTTTCAACTACCTCAATCCGCTTGACGCAACTGTTCCAGTATCTATTTCTATCCGCATATTTTGAGAATTGATTCATGAACGCCAATCGCCCAAACGCCACAGGACCATGCTCCGCAAGTTGGAGCAGGATTGCTAATTGGCAAGGTAGGTCGTCGCGCAGACGCACACATAGGCTGCGCAGGACAACCGTTGTGGGTCTGAGCGTCGCCAAAATCGCTTTCCTGTCGGCGCTCGCCATCCCTGGTGCGCGGAACTTCACCGGCTTCTGTTACAGCGAAGGCCGCTACTGAGCGACGGCGAGTTCATCACGCTGGCTGTCATTGATCGGGGTGATCGGATCAAAGGCTTCGATCTCGCCGATCGCCAGCGCAGCGCGGAAGCATTCCTGCAGACCAACCCCAATTGCTGTCGTTTGGAGAACAAGGGATTTTTTCTCGACAGCTCCTGGCTAGAAAGACTGCTGGGAAGCGGAGTGACATAGGTCAGAGTTATCTACGAGAACGCGGACGAAGTCGCCAGCAAGATACCTAATCTGCGCTACATCGAAGCTTATGTCGGCTTTACGGCGTGCGGACGAGCAGCTGAGAGGACCAGCGTTGGACTCACAGAAGGAGGATTCAAGGTGCAAACAACTCCGACAGGCAGGGGCAAGCAATGACTTTCAACTTCGCCAAGTGGCAGGACCTCACGGCAGAGATTCTGACCAATCTATACCTGTACGCCGCGCCGACGCGGCCAGCGCAATTCGTCGATGACTCCCTAATCCGCAACGCCGGCGCTACGACTATCAGGCTCGACATGTCGTCCTTCATGTCGGATGGCCCCCGACTAGCGCCCGACGACGGGTTCGGCCGAGACCAAGTTGGACCGCAGAATTTTCCGGCCCTCAGGACGAGCTGGCCGCGCGCCATCGCGGTCCGCAGCATAGGCGAGGCTCTGTCGCCAAACGCCCGTTGCGGGCGGGCCTCGACGGAGCACGTGCGTCAATCCGCCGGCTTCGCTCGGCGCGTTCGCGTCGGTCGCGTTTTCAGAGGCCGATCCCGCGCACTGCCGCGCGTCTCACGACGCTCTTCCCAACCGGCGACGATAGGTTAGGCTGCTCCCGCTTCTGACGCCGGAGAAAACGCCATGCAGACTGGTCGCCGCTTCCTCATGTCCCTCTTCGTTGCGCTGGCGCCTAGCGCCGCGCTTGCGCAAGGCTCGTCGGCGCAGATCGGAGTTCTGTCCTGCGATGTGTCGCGCGGCTTCGGGATGATCGTCATGGAGAAGCAGACGATGGCCTGCGTGTACCGGCAGGCCGGCGGCGCGTTTAGCGAGCGCTATTCCGGCGTCATCGAAACCTTCGGCATCGCGCTCGGCGGCGTCGCCGCGGGCCATCTCACATGGGGCGTGGTCGCATCGAGCGCAGGATTGCCGCTGGGAGCTCTGGCCGGGACCTATGCCGGGGTGGGCGCCAACGCGTCTCTGGGCGTCGGGGCCGGCGCCAATGTTCTGATCGGCGGCACCGGCCGCTCCGTATCGCTGCAGCCCGTCTCCGTCGAAGGACAGGCGGGATTGAACGTTGCGGGCGGCGTAACGACGATCACGCTGCGACCGGCTCCATAGGACGCAGCGATCTCGACGCAGGGTGCGTGGTCTGCACGCGCCTGGCGTCGCACCTACCAAACAAATGGGCGCGCAGCGCCTTGGCGCATGCGCTTGTTCGAGTGCTCGGCGAATACGCGGCGCATGCGGCTCGCATGAAATTGTGTTGACTCGCCCTGCCCTTCGGTGAGCAATTCACCATAGTTGTGCGTGCGGGAGAGACAGCCATGCGTGCTCCCATTTTCGCGTTCCTCGTCATTCTGGCGAACCCGGCTCATTCCCAAACCAATGGAGCCCGAAGCAGCGATCCGGCTGCGGCGTTGCGCGCCGTCGACCCTTCGGCCGATCCATCGCGCGCCGCGATGGAGACCTTCGCCACAGAAGCCGCCAGTGAGCCGACAAAAGACGGCCGCAAGGTGCGGGTGATCCTAAGCTCGCCATTTCAGGACGATCGCGAATAGGACAAGAATAGCGGCCGTTATGCAGCCGGACGACCTTGACCGCGCGGTTCCTGTTGCGCGGCCGGTTACGCCTTATCACCTAAGACAGATGCGGGCCGCGCTGATGCTCGCGTGAATAATTCCGCTTGCCGCGTATTCGCCGCTCGGTGCAGACCTGCTGCGCGCCGTCAACCCATCCTCTGGATCGCAACAGAGCCCAATGCGATAGTTGCGCCGCAAGGCTCATAGGCCGGCTACGATCAATGTGAATGCAGGCTCTCGTACGGGGAAACGCATGCACAAGCCTCGCATTTTTCTCGGCTCGTCAGGAAAGCAGGAGAAGCTGCTCCACGCGCTGACGCGTGGTCTTGAAGACATCGCGCATATCGACCCCTGGACGACATCGTTCAATCCCGGGACGACCACGCTGGAGCGCCTGGTCGAGCTGGCGCATGAAGTCGACAGTAGTCGAATTGATTGGAGCGGGTGAAGGGAATCGAACCCTCGTATTCAGCTTGGAAGGCTGCTGCTCTACCATTGAGCTACACCCGCCCGCCGAAGACGCGAAGCGCTACGCCGCCGGGCGCGGCGTCGATAGCAAGTGAATCGCCGGCGCGCAACGCCGCCTGCGCGCAACCCGCCCCAGACAAAGGTTTTCATGAATAATTTCAATGTATTGCATCACAATGCAGTGCGCCGCGGGGCGTCTCTCTCCCGCTTGACGCGCAGCGTTCCGCGCCCCATCACGCGCCTCCGCTTCGGGAACTGAATGGCCGACGCAGTTATGCACCGCGCCTGTCGAACGACGTTGCTGGCGCCGTCGTCGTATCGGCGCACGCCCTGGAAGAATGGCGGCGGCGTCACCATCGACATCGCCGCGGGCTGGAAGCCCGGCGCCGTTGAAGGCGATTGGAGCGGCATGCTCTGGCGCTTCGGCCGCACATCAATCATTTCGCCCGGTCCGTTCTCCGATCTCAGCGGTTATGATCGCGCGCAGGTCGTCGTCGAAGGGCGCGGCCTCGCGCTCGAGACGCCCGATGGCGAGATCGATGTGCGCGAGCCGATGAGGCCGGTGCGCTTTGCAGGCGAAACTCCAATCGTCTCGCGTCTCGAGCAAGGTCCGGTGGAAGTCGCGAACCTGATCGGCGCGAGGGATGCGGTTGCGATCGATCTTTGCGTGCTGCGCGCCGGAGAGCCTGTGACGCTGAAACCTGCGCTGCACGTCGCCTACGCTGCAAAGGGCGCGATGGCTCTCCAGTGCGGCGTCGACTGGTTCAGCCTCGATGCGGATCACGCCTTGCAGATCGAAACCGAGTCGCGGCTGTCCCTCGGCGTCGTCGCCGGCATCGGGCTGCTCGCGACCGTCGTCGCAAAAGAACCACGCGCCGGCTGAACCTCACGGCGCGAAGCGAATCTTGCCCGCCTCGCTGACGTCGTAGCCCGTCATCTCATTGGCGCGATCGCGGAAGCGTGCGCTGCGCATGAGATCGAGCAACGTCTGAAAGGTCGGGCGCGAAAAATCACGGCTGCGCAGAATGATGTCGAAGCGCTCCCACTCAAGCGCGACGAAGTGCAATCCCGCCGGGGTTGCGACCGATCGCGAGGCGACGCCGAAATCCGCGCGGCCGTTGAGAATGGCGGCGGCGAGATCGGCTCCCGTCGGGCACGTCGGACCCGCAAGCGCTGCAGGATCATCGACGCCCGCGCTCCGCGCCAGAGCGCGCGCCAGCAACTCGGCCCCGGCGCCTTTCGGCCGATGGGCGAAGCGCAGCCTGCGAGCCGCGGCGTCGCGAAAGTCGACGATGCGAGCGGGATTTCCCGGCGCCGTCAGCAATCCCTGTTCGCGCCGCGCGAAGGCGACGAGAATCGCATCGGGATACGCACGCTGCGCCGCGGCGGAAGCGACATTGGCATCGCGACCGGGCTCCTCGATATCGTGAAGATGGATCGCCGCCGCGATCGCCTCGCCCTTCTGAAAGCGCCGGAGGCCGGCTTCGCTTCCTTCAGCCAGAAGCGCAAGGCCAGCTCGGCTTTCACGCAGCGCCCATTCAAGGAGAGGATCATGGCTTCCGGCCATGATGGGAGCGGGCTCAGCCGCAATGAACGAAGGGATCGCCGGCAGGCCGGCCAGCAACCAGCGGTCCAGCGCTGGGCGCGGAAACAGCCACTTTCCAGTGACTTTCGTACAGGGAATCGCGCCGTCGGCGGCCAGCTCATAGATCTTCCTCTCCTTTAGCCGGAGGTAGGACGCGGCTTCAGACGTGGTCAGGAGTTCCATCGTCCACCTGTTTTGACCTGCACGGATATGCACTGATTACAGTGTTGGCGTCTTACGCATTTTGCGCAAGATAGCGCCGACAGGTTATGGCATGCCAGACGACGTTTCCGCTTTTTCGTTGGTCGGCGGCGATCCCGCCCTGTGGGGAATCGTCCGCCTCTCGCTGACCGTCAGCCTCGCAGCAACCCTGCTGGCGGCGCTTGTCGCCCTCCCCTTGGGCGCGTGGGTCGCCCTCACCCGGTTTCCGGGCCGCGATGTCGTGATCGTCATTCTCAACGCCTGCATGGGGCTGCCGCCGGTTGTCGTCGGCCTGGGCGTGTTCCTGCTTCTATCGAGGTCGGGCCCGCTCGGACCGCTCGGCCTGCTCTTCACGCCGCGCGCCATGATCGTAGCCCAGACCATCCTCATTGCGCCGATCATCGCCGCGCTGACGCGCCAGACCATCGAGGACATGTGGGCGGAATATCGCGACGAATTGACGGCGATGCGCGTAGGTCCCATCGGGCGCGTGGCGACCTTGCTCTGGGACGCGCGCTTCTCGCTCGTCACCATCCTGCTCTCGGGCTTCGGTCGCGCCGCTGCGGAAGTCGGCGCCGTGATGATCGTCGGAGGGAACATCGACGGCTTCACGCGCGTCATGACGACCACCATCGCGCTCGAAACGTCGAAGGGAAACCTGCCCCTCGCGATGGCGCTCGGCGTCGTTCTCATCGCGCTGGTGACGCTGATCAACGCGGCCGCGTGGGCGGCGCGGCGCGCCGCCGAACGGCATGCGGGATAGCGCGATGCGCGAACAGGCGACCGAACTGCCGGTGACGTTTGCTGGCGTCTCTCTTACAGCCGGCCGCACGCGCATTCTTGATGGCGTGGATCTCTCCTTGGGCTCTGGCGCGCCGACTGCGCTGATCGGCCCCAACGGCTCAGGCAAGACATCGCTGATCCGCATCGCAGCGGGCCTTCTCGCACCGACGTCGGGCGAAGTCCGCTGGGCCGGCCGCGCCGAAACCTGGGGCGCGCGCATCGCCGTCGTATTCCAGCGCCCCGTGATGCTTCGCCGCACGGCCGCAGCCAACATCGCCTACGCGCTGCGCGCCGCCAATCGCGAGGCCAGCGGACATACCATCGCATCTCTGCTCGCGCAGGTCGATCTTGGCTACGCCGCCGACCGTCCCGCCCGCAAGCTCTCGGGCGGCGAGCAGCAACGTCTGGCGCTCGCCCGCGCATTGGCGCGAAAGCCCGAGATCCTTTTTCTCGACGAGCCGACGGCGAGCCTTGATCCGTTGTCGACGCAGGAGGTGGAGACGATCATCGCGCGCGTCGCGGCGGGCGGCGTGAAGGTGGTGTTCGCCACGCATGATCTCCATCAGGCGCGCCGGATCGCAGGCGACGTCGTCTTCATGCTCCGCGGGCGCGTCGCCGACAAAAATGACGCAGCGCCGTTCTTCGAAAATCCCGCAACGCCTGAAGCCCGCGCCTATGTGGCGGGGGACCTCGCAATGCTCAACCGACTCATATCACAGGAGTCGAAATCGTGACTGCTCAACCACTCGCGCTTCTCATCGTCGGCTGCGCGCTCGCCGCCGCGCCAGTTGCGGCGTCGGCGCAGGAGAAATCGATCACCGTCGCCTCCACGACGTCGACACAGGATTCGGGCCTGTTCGGCCACATCCTTCCGCTGTTCAAGGCGAAGACCGGCATCGACGTGCGCGTCATCGCGCAGGGCACCGGCCAGGCGCTCGACACCGCAAGGCGCGGCGACGCGGACGTCGTCTTTGTTCACGCCAAGCCGCAGGAGGACAAATTCGTCGCCGACGGATTCGGCGTGAGGCGCTACGACGTCATGTACAACGATTTCGTTCTGATCGGGCCGAAGTCGGATCCGGCCGGCGTGCGCGGCCAGAAGGATATCGTTGCGGCCCTGAAGACGATCAGCGCGAAGAGCGCGCCTTTCGTGTCGCGCGGCGACAAGTCGGGGACGCATGCGGCTGAGCTCGCCCTGTGGAAGGTCGCCGAGCTCGATCCCGCCGCGGCGAAGTCCGCCTGGTACCGTGATGTCGGTCAGGGTATGGGCGCAGCTCTCAATACGGCCGGCGCCATGGGCGCCTATGTCCTGTCGGATCGCGGCACATGGCTGTCGTTCAAGAACAAGGACACGCTCGAAATCAGCGTCGAAGGCGATGGGCGCCTGTTCAACCAGTATGGCGTCATCCTTGTGAATCCCGAAAAGCATCCGAGCGTGAAGCGCGAGCTTGGCCAGCAGTTTGTCGATTGGCTGCTGTCGGCCGAGGGTCAGAACGCCATTCGAGGCTACACGATCGACGGGCGGCAGCTCTTCTTTCCGAACGCGGCGCCGGTCGAGGTCAAGAAGGCGTCCTGAGCGCGCGCAGGAGCGGCGATGCCTTTCAGGCGGCCGCTCCTTTGAGCTTCCTGTAAGGTGGCTTTTCTTCTAAAGCACGGGCGAACGCCAGCTCGCCCCGGAGAGACGCCATGCCCATGCCCGCGCACATCGCCGCCAATGCAGGTCACGCCTATATCGATGGCGCGTGGGCTGCGCCGAAAGGCGCGCGTCCTCTCGACGTGATCGATCCAGCGACGGAAGAGCCAGTCGCGCAGATCGCGCTCGGTGACGAGCGCGATGTCGACGCCGCCGTTCGGGCGGCCCGCAAGGCCTTCGCCAGCTTTTCGCAGACGTCGCGCGAAGAACGCCTGGCGCTTCTCGAGAAGATCGCCGATGTCTATGCGCGTCGCGCCGAAGACATTGCGCAGGCGGTCACCCATGAGATGGGCGCGCCGATCACGCTGGCGCGTCAGGCGCAGGCGGCCGCCGGCCTTGGCCACCTCAAGCGCGTCATCGAGGTGTTGCGCAACTACGAGTTCGATGAGCGCATCGGCAAGACCACCGTCGTGACGCGCGAGCCGATCGGCGTATGCGGCCTGATCACGCCTTGGAACTGGCCCCTCAACCAGATCGCCTGCAAGGTTGGCCCTGCTCTCGCGGCGGGCTGCACGATGATCCTCAAGCCGAGCGAGGTGGCGCCGCTCTCCGCCCTCG
>JBEVKO010000019.1:0-9204 GCA_040509705.1 Beijerinckiaceae bacterium | reverse complement strand
GGTCAATGGCCCGGCGCTCCTGCTTCGTCGGCCGCCCGGCGCCGGGTTCGCGCGCGCCGGCGGGGTCCAAGGTCGGCGCAGCCGGCCTTTCAGGCGGCGCCAGATCTTCATACAGGAGCCGCGCCTCGCTCGCGGGCCCCCGGCGGTCGCCCTCCGCCAATATCTTCCACACCAGGACGCGCTCGGGAAGCGACGCTGTGACCACGTCGCCCACCCTCACAACTCGGGAGGGCGCATCGATCCGGCCGCCGTTCAAACGGATGCGACCTTCCGAAACGGCGGTCGCGGCGAGCGTCCGGGTCTTCAGGGCCCGGGCGAACCAGAGCCACTTATCGATGCGCATCCAGAGCGGGCGATGCAAGCCGCATCAGCTACTCCTTGCCTTCCAGCCGCGCCTTGAGCGCGGCGAGCTTCGCAAAGGGCGAATCCGGATCGGGCTGCTTGTCCTTCGGCGGGCGGGGCGTGTCGAAGCGCGGCCGGTCCCTCCGGTCATCGCGCCTCATCTCGCGCTTGTCGTCGCGACGGTCCTCGCGCTTGTCCCAGCGCCGCGGCGGTCGACCTTGAGCCGGGTCCCTCGCATCGGCGGGCCGTTCCGAGGCAGCCTGGCTTCGATCCTCGCGCGGGCCGATTGCCGCGAACCGTTGGTCGCGATCGCGCCGGGGGAAGCGGTTGCGGCCGGCCTGCTCGCCGCCGGGTGCGCCCGCGGGCGCCCCATCATTCGGCTTCGCGTCATGAGGGGGGCGCGCGAAATGTTTTCGCGGGCCGCCGCGATGAGCCTCCGGACGGGGTCGGCGGTGGTCGCGATGCGGCCTGCCCTGCCGCCAAATCTCGATGAGCACGGGTTCCGTCGGCGGCGCAGCATCGGGCGTCGCAGGCTCTGAAGCCTCAACCGTCTCGCCGCTGGCAGACGACTCCGGCGACGGCGCGTTGGCGCCGGGGGCGGAATCTGAGGGCGAAGCTTCCGTCGCCGAAGAGTCGCTTGCGACCTCCGGCGACGGTGACGCCGCTTCCGCAATAGCCGGCTCTGCGTCACGCTTTTCCTCCGCCGGGGAAGTCTCCGGCGCGATGGTGGCGTCCTCAGGCGCCTGTTCCGCCGACGGATGATCCTCTGCGGCGGAAATCTCGGCAGGCGCCTGTTCCGCTTCGGCCGAAGTCTCGGCCGGGGCGGACGCTTCGGCAGGGGCTCCAGCGCCAGGTCCCGTTTCGGATTCGGTTGCGGCGATCGGCGTAATCGGCGCCGGCATGCGAATTTCTTTGGTGATCGCGGGGCCAGTTCGCTTGTCCATGACGTAGCCGAGCCCGCGCAGGATCGAGGCGAAATCCTCGCCCGAACATCCGGTCAAGGAAGTCATCGAGCCGGTCACGACAAATCCCTCGCCGTCGGCGGCGCCAGGCGGCGGCGATCCGATCGTTTCTCCCGGACGATATGCGATGGCGGGGCGAATGAGATCGGCGAGACGCTCCAGAATATCGACGCGAACGGCGCGTTCGCCGCACACGCGGAAACCCGCGGCGCGATAGAGATCGCGGGGAATGTCCTTGTCGACGGCGATCGATGTGCGGCCGGAGGCGGCAAGCCTCGGCACCTCGTCGACGCCTTTCGTTTCGGGACCGCCGTGCTTCAAGGACCACAGTTGCGCGGCCAGCGCGCGCGGAGCGGGCTTCACCAGCAACGGCAGATAAAGATGATAGGCGCCGAAGCGGACGCCCAACTTGCGCAATGTTCCGCGCGCGTCCTGTTCCAGCGATTTTACATCCTGCGCAACGCGGGCGCGGTCGAGGACGCCGAGCGCCTCGCCGATCTGGAACGCGATCCCGCGCGCCAGGCCGTTCAATCCATCGCCATCTTCCAGCGCCTGCAGCCCGCCGAGATGTTTCTTCACATGCGCTGCGACAAATAAATCAAGCCGCGCCTGGGCCTTGTCGCGCGCCGGACCGGTGAGCTGTTCGTCCGCCAAGAGGCGGACGACTGGCGCAAGCACGCGCTCGCCAGGGCCGAGACGCGCCACCACTTCGCCCTGCCAACGGATCGCGCCGTCGCTCGCAAGAATGAATTGCTCATCCGGAGCGGCGGCCAAGCGGTCGGCGCGCTTTTCGATTTCTCCCGCCAGCGCCTTCGCCGCAGCGGCGCGCAGCGCGCGCGCCTGCTCGGCGTCAGCCTGCGCATCGGCGACAAACTGGAACCCGTGCAACTGCCCGACATGCTGTCCCTCGACGGTGACGTCGCCGGTTGCACTGATTTCAGCTTCTAGCATTGCGTTCTCTCTGAGGCGCCGCATGAGCACGCTGGTGCGGCGATCGACGAAACGCTGCGCGAGGCGCTCGTGCAAGGCGTCCGACAGGCGGTCCTCTATCGCACGGGTCACGTCCTGCCAATGCGCTGGATCGGCAAGCCAGTCCGGACGATTGGCGACGAAGGTCCAACTCCTCACCTGTGCAATTCGCGCCGATAACGTATCGATATCACCTTCAACGCGGTCGACATGCTGAAGTTGCCGCTGGAACCAGTCGTCGGGCACGCGTCCCTCGCGCATCAGCGAGCGAAACACGGTAATGACAAGTTCGGCGTGCGCGCTCGGCGAGACCTTGCGGTAATCCGGGATCTGACAGACGTCCCACAAAATTTCGACCGACGCAGCGTCGCTTGCCAGCTGACTCGCATCCTCGTCGCGCATCACGGCTTCCAGCGCGAGCAAATCGTCCGCCGCCGGCGCGCGCGTCAGTCCTGGCTCCCGCGGCACGCGCGCGAGCGATTCCATCAGCGCCGGCGCCGACGAGAAATCGAGGCGCGCATTACGCCATTGCACCATCCGGACCGCGTCGAAGCGATGCTCCTCGAGCGCCTCGACGAGTTCAGGCTCGAACGGATCGCAGCGGCCCGTGGTGCCGAACGTGCCGTCGCGCATGTGGCGGCCGGCGCGACCGGCGATCTGGCCGAATTCCGCGGGGTTGAGGCGGCGGAAGCCGAAACCGTCGAATTTTCTGTCGGTTGAGAAGGCGACGTGATCGACGTCGAGATTGAGACCCATGCCGATGGCGTCGGTTGCGACCAGATAGTCGACGTCGCCCGACTGGTACATCTCGACCTGGGCGTTGCGGGTGCGCGGCGACAGCGCGCCGAGGACGACGGCGGCGCCTCCGCGCTGGCGGCGGATGAGCTCGGCGATCTCGTAAACATTCTCCACCGAGAACGCGATGATGGCGGATCGCGGCGGAAGGCGCGTAATCTTCTTCTCTCCCGCAAAGGAGAGCTTCGACAGGCGAGGCCGGGAGACGATGTTGACGCCGGGCAACAGCTGCTCGATCAGCGGCTTCATCGTCGAAGCGCCGATCAGCAAGGTCTCGCCGCGACCGCGCATATTGAGCAGACGATCAGTGAAAACGTGGCCGCGATCGAAATTCGCCGCGAGTTGGATCTCGTCGACCGCGACGAACGATGTCTCGATATCGCGGGGCATCGCTTCGACCGTCGCGACCCAGTAGCGTGCGCCGGGCGGCTTGATCTTCTCTTCGCCGGTGATCAGCGCGACCGCATCAGCCCCGACGCGCTCGGCGACGCGGCCATAGACCTCGCGCGCCAGAAGACGCAGCGGGAGGCCGATCATGCCGCTCTCATGGCCCATCATGCGTTCGATCGCGAGATGGGTCTTGCCGGTGTTCGTCGGGCCGAGAACGGCCGTCACATTGCGGGCGCGCTCGCGCGGCGCGAGCTCAGAACGGGAGGGCATGGCGCTGACGGGGATGGGGGCGTTTCTCTTAGCACGGCAGCCGGCGACGCACACCGTTCGGCGGGGCTTGTGGACCACGTGTCGGAATGAGGCAAGCCTGAGTCAAAAACGGCAACCTTTAGAACGTGATAAGAACAAACGCGGGGAGAATCGGATTACGCGGTCGGCTTGTGGTTTGGCAAGCCCTAGGGCTGGTGGTTGGCGCCGCCGGCATCCCCATCCCTAGACGGGAAATCTCGAGCGGCGAATCCTTTTCTGTCCTTTCCGATCGAAGAGTATGAACACAACAGAACTCCGGGCCACTCTCGTCCTTATGACTTCCTGGTCGGGCATAAAATGAATCCCGCGTTAGCGCTCAGCTGGCGCGGAATGCTCCATTTCGGACCCAAAGGCACGAGGCGGGAACGGGTCGGCAACGAATCGCTTTGCCGGAAGCGGTCTCGCAGCCTTTACTCTCCGGCCTTCGCCCGCACGGTTGAGGTAGACCCCGCCTGCACCGTGAAGTCCGCCGCCTCGATCACCGCCGAGCCGATCATGGTGGCGACGGCGATGCGGTATGGAATGAGCACCCGCCGCGACCCGATCGGCGCGAGCCAAGTCTCCATTTCCCGATTGTCGACCATGAACTGGACGGACTTCCGGTTCGGTCGATGCCCGGCGTGAGGCACATAGCGGGCGGAACAGACCAGCACCGGCCCGGAATAGCCGCGGCTCTGAACAGTCTCGGTCGATTTGTAGCTCAGTACGATGTCGAAACGGGTCGCCCCGTCGAAAATCGGCAGGGTCCTGTTGCATCCCGCAGGATCGAGCGTCCCGTTCGCGGCGCCGGCGGCCGGCATGATGAGGGCGCTCACCGGATCCAGCACGCCCCGCTTGTGCGCCGGCGTCACCGGAACGCGATCGGGTCTGTCGTCGAGCGGCGGGTTCATCTCGGCGGCTCGGACCGAGCCGCCGGCCATGGCGACCCGAATGGTGCGCGGCCCATCGGTGCTCTGGGCGCTCAATGCGTAGCCGCTGGAGGTCGGGCTGTGCTGGCCGACATGCCCGGTCGCAGTTGCGCTGCCGGCGCCCCGGGTGACCGCGCCGACAAGGCCGGTCATGCGAGCGGATACATCGACCTTGTAGCGGTCGCGGTCGATCTGGGCGCCAATGCTGACGCGGCCGATGGTGATTCCCGCCAGCGAGATGTTGTAGTTCGCTTCAAGCACTTCGGCGCGAGCCGGAAGCGCGGTGAGGCCGAGCGCCGCGGCGATCGCGAAGACGGGGCCTATGGCAAGTCCCGTTGCGGCCATGAATGCTCTCCGAAGGGGTGCGGGCGGACGCCTGTAGGTCATGCGTAGGCCATCCGGCGAAAGCATGGCAAAAAAACCGTTAAAGGAAAATGACCTTTCCTCGACCGGCGCGACGGCTGACCTTTGGCCGCAGGCCGTCGCGACTTGACGTTTTCGCCGCCCTGAACCATAAGCCCGGCGACTTTCGGACACTCTCGTGCAGCCGAGGCCTGCGCCCTTTGCGCGCGGCGCGCCTGCCTATTGAAGGACAAGACCCATGTCGCGGCGTTGCGAACTCACCGGAAAGGGCAACCAGACCGGCCACCGTGTGAGCCACTCGAACATCAAGACCAAGCACGTGTTCACGGCGAACCTCATTAACGTGACGCTGCAGTCGGAGGCCCTGAAGCGCGCGGTCAGGCTGCGCATTTCGGCGAACGCATTGCGCTCGGTCGAGCATCGTGGCGGTCTCGACGCGTTCCTCGCCAAGGCGAAGGCCGAGGATCTCTCCCCGACGGCGCGCTCCCTCAAGAAGGAACTCGCGAAGAAGGCCGAAGCCGCCGCTTGAGCGCCAGGTCTCTCAATCACGTCGACAAGGGCGCCGCGGGCGCCCTTTTTGTTGCGGCTACGATAGCAGCGTGAATTGCAGCAGCAGTGTGCGCTGCATGATCGAGAAATTGTCGTCGGACAGCATGGTCAGCACGATCTCGCCGCCGCGCGTCACATGCACGCCGAGGGCTTCCATATTGTCGATCTGGCATGCGAGATCAGCTTCGAGCACTGTCGCGCCATCCAGGATTGCGCCCGGCCAGAGCGATTTCCCATCGACCCTGCGGATGCGCAGCGCAACGCCGCGGAACGGACGATAGAAGCGCTCGAGCAGCAAGATGTCGCCGCCCGGCAGGAACGCCAGGTCGGTGATGTCGAACTCTTCCTTGAGAGCGACGGAGAACTCGCCGCGCTGCGCGCCGGTGAAGATGAAGCCTCGCGTCGGCTGACTTCCGTCGCCCGATCGTTCCGAAATTGCGACCAGCGCGCCGGCTATGGGCGAGCCCGTCGGCGCAACCCCGATCGCCTCGCAGCCGCGATTGGCCGGAAGGGACTTCAGGCCCGGGGTCGTTGGAACGATCCGGCCGCGCGCCTTGAAACCGTCCTTTCCCCAATCGAAGCGCATCACATCGTGGACGCGCTCGATGCTCACATAGGCGACGCCGCGATCAAGGCAGAGGGATTCGGTATCGTACCACCTGGTGCGTTTGAGCGGCGCGCCTTCCGAACTGAGCATAGGCGCCAGAACGCATTCGCCGAGCGCTGTCGGCCGGTCCTTGTCGTAGACGATCTTCGCGCGGAACCAGTTGCCGACATCTGTGATGGCGAGGAAGCCGCCACCGTCGGCGTTCATGGCGATTCCCGAAAGGCCGCCAAAAGCCTCATGGCGCGATGAGAGCTCAAGGCCGCCGCGGAACTGACACTCGCCAAAGCGCGTCAGAGCAGAATCGTCGACCTTGAAATGCGCGATCGGATGAGCGCGCACGTCGATCTCCACGGGCCCCGTCAGCGCAAGCTGCTGCGCCGAGGCGCCGGCGGCGAGACACGAGCCCGCGCCAATTGCGCCGACCCGCAGAAGCGCCCGGCGATCGAGAGGCTTCGCCCTGATCAAGCAGCGCGCCTCCGGGCGCCTTTCGCAACGGGCGCCGGCTCGGCGTCTTCTTCGAAGAGCTCGGCGAGCTTTTCCGTCATCGCGCCGCCGAGTTCTTCCGCGTCAACGATGGTCACGGCGCGGCGGTAATAGCGCGTGACGTCATGGCCGATGCCGATGGCGATCAACTCCACCGGCGAGCGGTTCTCGATCTCGTCGATGATATGGCGCAAATGACGCTCAAGATAATTGCCGGCGTTCACGGAGAGCGTTGAATCATCAACTGGAGCGCCATCGGAAATCATCATCAGAATGCGGCGCTGCTCGGTCCGCGCCAGCAGACGGCGATGGGCCCAGTCGAGCGCTTCGCCGTCGATATTCTCCTTGAGCAGGCCCTCGCGCATCATCAGCCCGAGATTCTTGCGGGCGCGGCGCCACGGCGAATCAGCTGACTTGTAGATGATGTGGCGCAGGTCGTTCAGCCGGCCGGGGCTCGGCGGCTTGCCGCCCTGCAGCCATGATTCGCGCGACTGCCCGCCTTTCCATGCCTTGGTCGTGAAGCCGAGGATCTCGACCTTGACGCCGCAGCGCTCAAGCGTGCGCGCAAGGATGTCGCCGCAGGTCGCAGCCACCGTGATCGGCCGCCCGCGCATCGAGCCGGAATTGTCGATGAGCAACGTCACGACGGTGTCGCGGAATCTGGTGTCCTTCTCGCGCTTGAACGACAGAGTCTGATGGGGATCGATGATGATGCGCGGCAGGCGCGACGGATCGAGCAGACCCTCCTCGAGATCGAATTCCCAGGCCCTGCTCTGCTTCGCCTGCAGCCTTCGCTGCAGACGATTGGCGAGACGGGCGACGACGCCCTGCAAATGCGAGAGCTGCTTGTCGAGATAGGCTCGCAGCCGCGCCAACTCTTCTGAATCGCACAGATCCTCAGCGCCGATCACCTCATCGAATTTGGTCGTGTAAGCCTTGTAGTCAGGCGCACGGTTCTCGCGCGAGGTGGATTGGGGCGGGCGCCATGCCTCGGACGGCTCCTCGGAGTCTGCCTGATCGGACTCCTCGTCCATGTCGCTCGTGTCGCCTTCCGCGGATTCGGCCGCGCCTTCCTCCATCTCGTCGGAAGCGTCGTCGGAGACCTCGACCTCGGCCTTGTCGCTCTGACTGTCCTGCTCGCTATCGCCCTGCTCGCTCTGCTGATCGTCGTTCTGGTCCTGCTTGTCCTCGTCGTCGGAATCATCGTCCTGCGTAGGCGACATTTCGTCGGCCATGTCGAGCGAGACGAGAAGGTCGCGCGCAGCGCGGGCGAACGCCTTCTGATCCTCAACCGAGAAGGCGAGCTTGGCGAGATCGCGGCCGGCGCGCTCCTCGATCACGTCGCGCCACAAATCGACGATCTTCTGGGCCGCGCGGGGCGGCTTGCGCCCGGTCAGCTTCTCGCGAAGCATCAGCGCAACCGCATCCTCGACAGGCGCGTCGGCGCGGTCGCGAATGTCCTCGTACTTCCCGCCGCGGTGATACTTGTCTTCGAGCATCGCGCCGAGATTGTTGGCGACGCCGTCCATGCGCATCGCGCCGATCGCTTCGACGCGCGCCTGCTCCACCGAATCGAACACCGCCCGCGCCGCATCGCCGTCCGGCGCATGCTTGCGATGCACCACGTCGTCATGACACGCGAGCCGGAGCGCCATGGAATCGGCGTGCCCGCGCAGGATTGCGGCATCGTTCGCCGACAGCTTGCGCGGGGGTTCAGGAAGCCTCGCCCGGGCGCCCACAAGCACTGGCTTGTCGGCGGCGAAAGTGATCTCCATCTCGGGCTGCCGCGCGATCGCCTTGAGGCAGCTCGCCACCGACCGCTTGAACGGTTCGGTCGGGGATTC
The DNA here is from genome assembly GCA_040509705.1 of Beijerinckiaceae bacterium. Taxonomy (GTDB): domain Bacteria; phylum Pseudomonadota; class Alphaproteobacteria; order Rhizobiales; family Beijerinckiaceae; genus Terrirubrum. The sequence continues at coordinate 683 of JBEVKO010000019.1, read as the reverse complement.
CTTTGGCGCGCCAGGCTTGCGGTTGGAAATCGACATGGGTTCAAACTGGGTCAAGCGGGCGCGCAGAGATGCGCGCGATGCAGGATGCAGGAAGTCGGGACGCGATCATAGGGCCTTCGTCAGAAAGACGCGGTCATGTCCCGGCGGGAAGTCCTGCAGGCGCCCGAACTCGCGATAGCCCAGCTTCTTGTAAAAGTCGGGCGCCTGAAAGGTGAAGCTGTCGAGGTAGACATGCGTGGCGCCGCGCCGGCGCGCCTCTTCCTCGGCTGTCGTGATCAGGCGCCTGCCCGCGCCGCCGCCACGGTATCTGTCATCGATAAAGACCAGATTGACATAAAGCCAATCGAGCCAGATCGACCCGACGAGGCCTCCGGCGATCGCGCCCTTGCGGTTCCTGATGCTGACCGTGAGCGTTGCGTGGCCGCGCTTGCCGAGCTTCGACCGATTGTAGCCGATCAGGCCCTTCAGAACGGCCCGCTTGGTTTCGCCTTGCCGGCGCTCGACCGCATACTTCGCAGCGCCGCGAGATGAGACGCTTCGTCGTCTGGCGGCGAGGTTCGACATGCGCGCTGCGGTCATGACGTCTAGAACGCTCGCCCGTTGACTTTCTTCACCGGGATGTCGTCGGGCTCGACGCCGTCGAGGCATCGAACGTTGATCGCGGCCATTTCAGCTCCGCCCGG
>JBEVKO010000018.1:0-4714 GCA_040509705.1 Beijerinckiaceae bacterium | reverse complement strand
CGACAGCGGCGCCGGGCGCTTCGCCCGTCGGCAGGATGATTGCGGGCGCCGCGCTTGGCGCAGCGCCTCCGGCGGGCGCCGGCTTTTCCTTGGTCAGCTGCGTCTCATCGCGAATGGAGACGATGAGCTGCGCAATCGGCGATGTCGGCGCCGCGGCGGCTTGCAGCGCGACGTAGCGCGGTTTGTCGGCTGTCAGGAGCTTGATACGCAATTGTGCGAGCGCCGCGCGCCATGCATTGATGAACTCGGTCTGGTAGCGAGCCACCAGCGCCGGCGCGAGATTTTCGATCTGCTTGGCGATCGCCTCCTGGTTGCCCACATCGCCAAGAACGCCGCGCTCTTTCTTCACGCGTTCGGCGACGTCGGGAATCTTTGCGAGGAAATCCTCGTGGAAGCCGTTGTAGGTGAAAAGGTAGGGGACTTTGATGGAATCGAGGCCGGCGTTCCCCGCAGCCTCGAACACGACGGCGATATCCTGGCCGCCCTTGCGCGTGGCGACCCAGTCCTTGGCGCTGTTGGCGCCGCGCGAGGTCGACCGAATGATCTCGAACGCGCGATCGGCGATACTCATCCGACCAATGACGCTCTGCGCCTCCTGCACGATGTTGTTGTCCACGCTGATCGCGGACACGCCGACCGGAAGATCGATCTCGAGCAGGCGCGCAAGGTGGTCTTCAAGGCTCTTGCGCGCGCCGGCATTGGCGGCGCCCGGATAGAGATCGGCCCATTCGTTGCGCCACCAGGACAGGACGAGCTCCTTGTCCATCGGCTCGGGGCTGCCGCCGCCAATCATCAGATAGACTTTCAGCGCTTCGGTCAGGTAGCCGGGATTGGTGAGGTTCTGGCGGATTTTTTCTTCGAGACGATAGAGCAGGCGAGGGCGCAGGAACCGTTGCAGGCCCATTTCATACGCGGCTTCAGTCGAGACGTTGAGGCGCGGATGCTGGCTCAAGCCAAAGGTCTCTTCGATCGGAACCGACTTCTCGCGAGTGGCGTAGCCCGCCGGCATGTTGCGCAGGTGGTGGAGCGCCGCGCTGATGCGCGCAAAATCGCGATCGGCGATGACGGTTTCGTCGCGCAGCGGCGCCGCCGTCGTCTTGTACTGCGTCACCGACGCGTAGGTCGCATTGATCAGATTGGAGTTGCGGCCGTAGCTGATCCACCATGCGGCAACGGCCCCGGCGCAGCCGAGGAAAAGCAGCGCATACGCGGCTGTCTTGAGGAACGCTGCGCGACGCACGGCGGAGCGGTTTGTGGACACCCACCCGGCTTCAGAGAAGATCACCTGGTCGAGCAGGTTGGTGAGGAAGAAGCTCTTGCCTAGGCCGGAATACTGCGCCTGTCCGGCTTCCTGCGTGCCGAAGCTACGCGACAATGCGCCGATGAGCTGATCGATCGGCGTTCCTTCTTGCGTGCCGGAGGTGAAATAGAAGCCGCGGAGCGTGGCATTGGAATGATAGCGCGTCGGCTCGAAGATGCGCGTCAGGAAATTGTGGACCGCCGGCTTGAGCGCGGCGACCTGACTCGGGAAACCGAACACCTGCACGCGCGCTGTCGGATTGGGCTCTTCCTGCAGGCGATCGACCAGCTCCTGATTGAGGCGCTCGATCAGGCGATCAAACTCCGGCGGTACGTCGCCGATCATGTTCGCGGTCTTGTCGTCGGTCTGAAACGTCGCGCCCCACACCGACTTGCGGCCTTCCTCGTTTAGATGCCCGAAGAATTCCATGAAGCCCGCAATGAGATCGGACTTGGTGAACACCGCATAGACCGGAAAATCGACCTTGAGATGATCGTGCAGTTCGAGCAGGCGCGTGCGAATTGCATCGGCGTGCGCGAAGACTTCTTCCTGCGGGAGGCTGAGCACGTCCTCGACGCTGATGCAGACCAGAACGCCGTTGATGGGCTGCTTCGGGCGGCTCTTCTTCAGCACCTGCAGGAACGCCAGCCAGCTCTTTTTATCGACCTTGGCGTCGGAATCCTGCGTCGTGTAGCGACCGGCCGTGTCGATGAGGATGGCGTCCTCAGTGAACCACCAGTCGCAGTAGCGCGTGCCGCCGACGCCGGCGATGGCGGCGGGCGACGCGCCCTTCGCGAGAGGGAACTTGAGGCCCGAATTGATCAGCGCGGTGGTTTTTCCCGCGCCGGGCGGCCCGATGATGATGTACCAGGGCAGATCGTAGAGGAAATCGCCCTTCGCGCCGGTCGCCTTCTTGAGCGTCGCAAGCGCATCGTCCATTTTCTCCTGAAGCACCGCGCCGTCGTGATCCGGCTCAGCGCCCGCCCCGCCGTCCGCTCCGGTCATCCCTTTGGCGAGTTCCTTGGCCTGCTTGCCGCGCGACCAAAGGTCGTAGACGCCATAGCTGAAAACGCCGACTGCGAGCATCGCGACGATGACGCCGCGCACCACCACAGTGTCGAACGGTCGGTAATCGCCGATGGCGATCATTGGCAGCGCATAGATGACCAGCATCACGCCTGCGAAAAGGCCGATCCCCATTCCACCATATCGAACGATGGCCGACTTCATCTCATGTCATTCCGTTCAATGTAGATCACTGCTTGCGCAGCGTTTCTTCGCGTGGAATTGAAATTTCAACGCGCCGGTTGCGCGCCCGCCCTTCGGCCGTCTCGTTGGAGCCGAGGGGCTGCGTCTCTCCCTTGCCTTCAACCTTGAGACGATCCGCCAGCGACAACCCGGGTTTCAGCACGGCCGCAACGGCTTTCGCCCGCTCCAGCGACAATTCGTAGTTGGACGGCCACTTGTTGCTGCGGATCTTCTGGTTGTCGGTATGGCCGACGATGCGGATGTCGCCCGGCTCTTTCTCCAAAGCCTGCGCGATCTTGGCGCCGATCGACTTGAACGTGTCGAGCACGGTCGCTGAACCCGATGCGAAGGTGGCGAAATCGCCGACGCTGACGATGATGTTGTTGCCGTTCTCGAACGCATTCGCCTTCTTCGCGGCGACCTCTTCGGCGAGTGCAGCGAGGATGCGCTCGAGCTGTGTTGAATTGCGCACCGGGATGGGCGGCGCCGGCGTCGCGACGGGCGCGCGCTCGATCTGCAGCGCGGTCTCGGGGAAGAGCCGCTGCATCTCCTCGGTCACGGCGTCGGCGTTGCCCGCGAGCAGGATTCGAAGAGTGATGAAGAGCGCAAAGAGAAGCGATGCGGCGATCGCGGCGAGCGCCCACAGCGGAATGCGGAATGTCGGCGCCTGCGTCGGCAGATCCTGTCCGACCCAGTTCGGCGACAGGTCCGCATTCGTGCGAGGCTTCACCCGGCGCAGCACCTCGTAAAGGTTGCGCTGGATCATCTGCAGGTTCGCTGCGCCGCCGGCCGCCGTGCGATGCACGCCGGTGAAACCGAGCGCGAGGCACGAATACATCAGCTCCAGCACCGAATAGTTCGTGGTCGGATCGGCCGTCGCGCGGTCGAGTTCGTCGAAGAAGCGCACGCCGCCGACGCGCTCGCCGAAGAATCGGCTGAGCATGCTGTATTGCGTCCAGGCGTGACGCTCTTCGCTAGGAATGTTCTGGACGATGTCGTCGGCGGTCGCGCAGAGCACATACTTGGCGACGCGCGCCTGGTTTTCCGGAACGCTCGCGCCGCGGATCCTCTTGTCGAATTCCTCGATCGCGTCGGCGACCTGGTCCATCAGATTGGCGAAGTTCGCGCGCATCAGCGAAACGCGCAGGCGTCCGAGCAGAAGGAGAAGCGGGCTCGCCGCCTCAATGATCGGATTGTCGTTCGCCGCGACGGGGACGTCGCGCTTTAAAATCATCGCGCGCTGGGGACGCGGATCGACCGGCGGCGGCGCGGGCTGCGTGCGGACCCAATCCTCCATGCCGTGCGCAGCGGGCGGCGGAGTCTGATAGGGCGGCGGCTGATGCGCCGGGTGGGGTGGATAGCCTGGCGGAGGCTGGTAGCCCGGCGGCGTCTGGTAGGCGGGCGGCGTCTGTGGATAGGCCGGCGGCGGCGAATAGGGCGCGGGCGGCGGCGTCGGATAGGGATTGGGTGGCGGATAGCCCTGCGGCGGCGGATAGGCCGAGGGTGGAGGCGGCGCAGGATATGCAGGTGGAGGGGGCGGCGCTGGATAGGCGGGGGGCGCCGCAGCAGGCGCAGCAGGCGCAGCCGGCGCCGGCCGCCGCCCACCCGGATTGGGACGGATGATCGTGCGATCGTTTCGCTGGAACGGGTCGCTTGGATCGCTCAACGCCGGTCTCCGAGCACCGCCCACAATTCAAGTTCGAGTTCCGGCCAGTCGCCGGAGAAGTGCATGCCGATTGCGCTCGCCGAACTGAACTCCGGCCAGAGCGGCGAATTGCGATCGAGCAGGAAGTACACGTGATCCGCCATCGCGCGGATCTGAGGCGGCGGCGTCGGCAGATGCACGAGCCCGATGCCCGGCAGGTGCGTGTGCACGATCTCGTTCATCTTCGTGTTCGGCCCCATCTTGAAGAGATTGGGGAACTGGCTCTGGATTTCGGTGAGCGGCCGGCGCGCCGCCACTTCCAGCACCAGCGTCGCATTGCGGAACAGCGTGCGGTCGCGGATCGTCGAGATGAAGGCATTCGGCGCCCGCTCGATGATCTCGAGCCGGATCGCGCGGCGGCCGAGCTGCGCGCTCAGGAACTCCTGAAGGTCGCGGATGACCGGCATGAAGACGTTTTCAATGTCATCGTGGTCGTAGGCCGGATATTCGCGGGCGCGCCG